>DASQUN010000061.1:0-4768 GCA_035641275.1 Candidatus Udaeobacter sp.
CTGGGCACCCGGTATAGAGAGGGATTGAGTCAGCGTCTGGGCTTGTATCCAGACACGCTTTTCAAACCTGTTGCAGGTGGTCGGGCGGTTTGGATCCATGCCGCATCGGTGGGCGAAGTACGCTCCGCCATGCACTTCATACACGAACTGAAGAGAATTTTGCCGACGCGTAAGATCCTTCTCTCAACGTTCACTGCCACAGGCCATCGTATAGCCAAAGAGCTGGCTTCTGCGGACGTTGTAATGTTTCTTCCGTTGGACGTGTTGTGGATTGCTCGTCGGGCTCTCGCAAAGATAGAACCGTCGGTGCTGGTTGTTATAGAGACGGAAATTTGGCCGAACCTTTTGCGCGAGGCTTACAAGAAGGGCATTCCCACTTTGCTGCTCAGCGGTCGTCTCTCGGTTCGGGGCTTTCATAAATACTCGTTGTTCGGCAGGTTTTTTAGTCAAGTGGTGAAATGTTTCACGGCTGTTGGAATGCAATCGAAAGAGGACGCCGATCGCATTGTGAAGTTGGGGGCTGAGGCAGCCAAGGTGGCGGTAACGGGCAGCCTGAAACACTTTTCTGGAACCGCTAAGCCGTTCCTTGAAAGAAGGGGACGGCGTGACAGTCCTTTGCTTATCGTTGGCAGCTCGCATCGCGGCGAAGAGGAGATTCTGCTCAAAGTTTTCATATCGTTGAAGCAGCAATTCACCAATTTGCAGATGGTATTGGCGCCTCGACATCCACAACGTTTCGCGGAGGTCGAAAAGCTACTTCGATCAACCGGCCTACAATTTGACAAAAGGACCGAAATGGATGGTCGAGTCGACTTTGACAAGGATATCATGTTTCTCGATACGGTGGGCGACCTATATGATTTCTACGCTGTCGGCGACGTCGCGTTTGTCGGTGGTAGTCTGGTCGATGCGGGCGGGCATAATCTGCTCGAGCCGGCGCGCTTCGGTAAGCCCGTCCTATTTGGTCCTTACATGACGAATTTCAGCTCTCTAGCCGCAGAGATGAAACAGAAAGGGGGCGGGATCGAAGTGCACGGAGCAGAAGATCTAATTCGTGAGATTACGAGTCTTCTTAGTGACGCACAAAAACGCAAGGCCATAGGCGCGAAGGCGTCGGCGGTCGCTGCGAACGATTACGGAGTCATGGACCGAAGTGTTGGCCTTGTGGCACGGTATCTCTGAAATAGAGCTGATTGAGCTACCTGGAAGTACCAATGTGCCGTGCACTGGAATTCTATGACCGGCGTCAGGTTTCGTGATGCGTGGGAGCGGAAGGGTCTTATCGGTAAACTGCTCTGGTTTTTGCTTGTACCGGCGTCCTCTGTTTATCTCCTCCTGGTTTATATCCGCAATGCCCTGTACTCGTTGGGCTGGATGCCGGTTCACACGCTGCCGAGGCCCGTGATCAGCATCGGAAATTTGACCGTTGGTGGCACAGGAAAAACCCCCAGCTGTTTATGGCTGGCAGGCGAACTAGAGAAGAGAGGCTTTAAAGTCGCGATTCTGAGCCGCGGCTATCGAAGAAGACAGTCGAAACCGCTTATACTGGACGCTCGGGGTGATCTGGCGGGGACCCGGAGGGTGAGTTTGGATATTTCAGCCGCGGGAGATGAGCCGTTCATGATGGCCCGTGTTTACGGGCAGTTGATCGGCATCGGTAAGAACCGGTACCAGACCGCCCAAAATTTGTTGTCGCAACGAAATGTAGACGTATTTCTTCTGGACGACGGTTATCAACATCGCCAATTAAAGCGAGACGTGGACCTTTTACTGTTGGGAATCGATTGCAGAGGTTCCGTTTTGCCTGCGGGTCCGTTTCGTGAGTCGATCAAGTCGCTGCGGCGGGCCGATTATTTCTTGATTACGGGCGCTGCAGAGGCGTGGAGGTCTTTGATCCCACGCAACGGAGACGAAAGATGCTTTGCGGGGTCGCTAAGATCCGTCGCTCTGGTTGGATTCGAGTCAGATCATTGGAAGAAATACCCGCTGAGCCTGCTCTATCGCAGTAAGATTCTAACGGTTACGGGCATTGCGGATACGACAGGCTTTTACCGCATGATCCATGAATGGGAAGGGGAAATCGTCGAAACCCTCGAATTTTCCGACCACCATTCTTATTCCGCGCGTGACTGGCAGCAAATCAATCGCCTATCGAGGCGTATCGATCTCATCATAACGACCGAAAAGGACATGGTAAAACTTATCTGTTTCCCTTTCCCAAAGGATAAATTACTGGCCCTGCGTGTAGCGATGGCGGTCGAAAACGGTGACGCCTTAGTCAATGCGCTCGCGAATAAAATAATAGCGACAACGGAAAGGACAACTCCGCTCAAATGAACGTTGCGCCGGGAAGAGCCGCCGTTTTCTTGGACCGAGACGGTACTGTTGTCCGTGATATAGGCTATTTGAATCGCCAGGAACAGCTAGAGATCTTGCCTCGAGTTCCGCAAGCCATACGACGGCTCCGCGATCATGGCTTTAAAGTGGTCGTTATCACCAATCAATCGGCGGTGGCACGCGGTCGTTTAGCTGAGGAGGACTTGCTTCAGATCAACCATGTGCTTCGTGAACGGCTAGCCAGCAGTGGAGCGCTGTTGGATGGAATCTATTATTGTCCCCATCACCCAACGGAAGGCTTTGGATCCTACAAGGTGGAATGTGACTGCCGCAAACCCAAGACCGGTATGATACGCCGAGCCGCGCAGGATTTGGACGTGGATCCATCGATTTCTTACATTGTCGGGGATCAAGTGACCGATCTCGAACTCGCCGCCCGGATCAGCGCTACGGGAATTTGGATTTGTAACTCGGGAGAGACGAGCCATAGCATCATGCCCGGAGCCCACCGAGTGGAGGATCTATGGCAAGCCGTGGAGTGGATCATCAAGAAACGGAGCCTGTGAGCAGAAGGGAGATACAACCGTGAAATCATTAATCACCGGCGTCGCCGGATTTATCGGCTCTCACCTCGCCGAAAAACTTCTTTTCCTGGATCATGAAGTCGTCGGCATCGACAAGTTCCTAGACAACTACCCGCGTGAGTTCAAGGAAAAGAATCTTTCCGATTTCTTGCATGATCGCAGGTTTTTGTTTCTCAACGCAGATCTTTTGCATTTGGACTTGAAGGCAGCGCTGCGCGACGTCTCGTACGTGTTTCATTTGGCCGCTCAGCCCGGCGTTCGCTCCAGTTGGGGCAAGGAGTTCGCCCAATATTCAGAAAACAACATTCGCGGGACCCAGATGTTATTGGAGGCGGCGAAGGGCTTGAATGTGAAAAAGTTCGTCTATGCCTCCTCTTCGTCGGTTTACGGTGACACCGATGATTTACCCATGCGCGAGGAAGGTGGGACACGCCCGGTATCTCCTTACGGAGTCAGCAAGCTCGCTGCTGAGCACCTAACCTATCTTTATTGGAAAGCCTTTGGTGTGCCGACGGTATCCTTACGCTTTTTTACGGTTTATGGCCCTCGACAGCGACCCGACATGTTTTTTCACATTTTCATGCGTGGGCTGCATCGAGGCCAGGAAGTGCCGCTTTTTGATGACGGTGAGCAGACCCGGGATTTTACATTTTGTGCCGATATTGTGGATGGAATTCTACAAGCCGCATTCTATCCGGGCGCGGGAGAGGTTTTCAATCTTGGGGGAGGTTCGGAAACGAGTCTTTTGAATGCGATCGAAATGATAGAACAAATCTCCGGTCGAAAAGCGAATCTTAAGAAACTCGCTCGTCAAAAAGGAGATGTGCGACACACACGAGCAAGGCTCGATCACGCGCGAAACAAGATCGCGTACGCTCCCCAAGTTGGCTTGCAAGAAGGACTCGCGCGTGAGTGGGAGTGGATCACTCGCGTTGCGTATTGACGAGGGGGAGGTTAGCGGCCGGAACTATTAATGAGTTAGTTCATAGTATGTGGACACCTGATATGTATTCCACCGAGGCCCGAGCCCTTCCGAGCGCGGTCAATGGGTCTGTGGCTTGTAGGCCGCCGCCCGGTCCTCTCACGGGTGGCTATTCCAACAGCCCCGACCTGAACGCCACTTCACGTTCGTGTGCCCGCGCTCTCCATGACTCGGCCTCGGTCGCTGCGCGGCACCTTACTTACGAACTCCTTCGTAATTTGAAAATCTCAGCCTCATCGGCTAATGTCTTCAATGATGAGTTGATAGTGTACCCTGCGAACGAGTATGGCGAGCCACCGGAGTAGGGCTTAAGGAGATCGTAGCCATGGTAATCAGTAAGGAGCTGTTGGATATTTTGGCTTGTCCGAAGTGCAAGGGCGATATTCACCTGAACGAAGCTGGTGACGGCCTCGTGTGCGACGCTTGTCGCTTAAAGTACCCCATAAAGGACGATATCCCGGTGATGTTGATCGATGAAGCCGTTCGTTTGTAGGTGATGAATTTTGACCATTGGCAAAACATTTTAGTTGTTCAAACGAGCTTCCTGGGCGATACGGTTCTGACCCTTCCACTCATCTCCGAGATCAAGGCGCGCTTTCCTTCGTCCAAGTTAACGGTTTTATGTAGCCCGCTGGGCAAGGAGCTGTTGCAGGAGCACCCGGCGATCGACGAAATTATCGTTGACGACAAAAAGGCGGCTGACAAGGGTTTTCTTGGCTTGTGGGGGAAATGCAAGGTGTTGCGGGAAAAGACATTTACGATCGCCCTGAGCCCACACAAGTCACCGCGGAGCGCCCTCTTGCTGTATCTCGCTCGGATACCTCGCCGCGTCGGCTTTCGGCAGAGTAAAGGTTGGTTTCTTTTT
>DASQUN010000062.1:0-6499 GCA_035641275.1 Candidatus Udaeobacter sp.
AGCCAATTAAGCAGCGTTCCTTTTTCCTGCGCTACTCCTAGCGCGGGCATGATCACATCCGTGGCCAAATCAAGTCCTCTTCTTCATGAACCTTGTGCAGTTCAAAACGTTTAGGCCGTTCAAATCGTTCAAGGTCGCCCCCTTTTCTGGTGCCCTGTAAAAGTTCACCGAACAAGCTGGTCGCCTCACCGGCGTCATTCCACCGAAAGTGGACCTCGGGGCAAGGCTTCCGGCCGCAGCCGATGGGTCTTTGCCTCAATGGCCACCCTGCCAACCCGTTCGCTGGTTATTCTAAGGGTCGGGGCCTGACAGAACTTCTACGGCTCTACGTCTGCGGCCTCCAGCCTCGCCCTGTGCTCCAGCTGTTCATCGTCAGGGATGATCGCAAATGATAATGAATTTCCCGCGAAAGCTGCTTTGTTGTCTCTGTCCGGTTGTATTCAATCACTGCGGGGTTGATTTCCCGCAGCTTGCTGCGCAAACAGCTGTCCCAGACCTCTTCGAATCCGTCATTCCCGAATGCTTCCAGACGAGACCGGAACTGGACCCTCGATTAAAACATTCGCGGGTGACGCTTTTGGGATAGATTCTCATCGCTTATGTTTCTGATATCCCGTCAGCTTGCTGCGGGGTAGTTCATTTTCGTGGGAGCGCCCGGCCGGTCGCCCCTACCTGTTGCCTACGGCCTGATGCCTATTGCCTAACGTTTTACCCTCTCCAGCGATCCCGGGTTGTTGAGATTCGATTGTGTCTCGCGGGTTTCCGGCAATGGGCCACCAGCCGTGAAGTAATGCGTGCCAGCGACCAGCAGTTTTTCTGACGGGAAGCGGGTAATCACTTCGCACCCATCCGTCGTTACGACGACTTCCTCCTCGAGACGAGCGGCCGACCAGCCGTCGGAAGCCGGCCAGTAGGTTTCCAGCGCGAAGACCATACCCTCTTCAATCATCTCAGGATGATCCAAGGAGACCAATCGGCTAAAAATGGGCTTCTCCCAGATCGATAATCCAACACCGTGGCCGTATTGCAGCGCAAAAGCCGCCTCTTCATTGGCAAAGCCGAACTCCTCAGCTTTTGGCCAGAGCTTGACGACATCTGCGGTGGTGATTCCGGGTTTCACGATGCTGATCGCGGCGTCCATATAGTCGCGGCAGCGCTTATAGGCGTCCACCATGGCAGGCGACGCGCTGCCAATGGCGAAAGTCCGATAGTAGCAAGTCCGATAACCGTTGTAGCTGTGCAAGATATCAAAGAAGGCGGGATCTCCTGGACGCAATACACGATCTGTATAGACGTGCGGATGCGGGCTGCAGCGCTCGCCCGAAATCGCATTTACCCCTTCGACGTGCTCCGAGCCCAGATCATAAAGGGATTTGCTGACCACCCCCACGCATTCATTTTCTCGGACGCCAGGGCGCATAAAGCGGTAGAGTTCTTCGTAAGCTGAATCGACCATCATGCAAGCCGTGTTAAGCAGTGTAATCTCGTCCTGCGTTTTGATCTTTCTCACTTGATGCATGAGTTGCTGGCCATCGACCACTTTAATACCTTGGGCCTGCAGGGCAAATAGCACGGGGAGTTCGATCACGTCGACACCCACGGGGTCGTTGAGCAGCCTTCGCTGCTCGAGTTCAACGCGGATTTTCTTCGCTACATCGTCGGCCAAACCAGACGCCGGATGAGTCGCGCCGCGCAGTGTGGATATGCCGGCACGCGATCGCTCAGCGATCCACGGGCAATAAATTTGATGGTGGCGCGCGGCAGAACCGAAATCCCAAATGATCGGTTCGTCGTCTTGGGGCAAGAGCGAAAAGCGAACGAGCTTATCCATGGCCCAAGTCCCGATATGGGTCGCGGTGATGTAACGAATGTTATTCATATCGAAACACAAGAGCGCTCCCATCTCAGAGTTTTTGAGAGCGTTTTTGACACGCGCCAAACGGTCACGTCGGAGCCGCTCCAGGTCGACTCGCGCTTCCCAATCGACACCCATCAGGCCGAAGGTCTTCAACCCCATAGATAAACCTCCTTGACGCCGTTCAAAAAGTGCAAAACGTTCAAAGATTGAATTCCGTGGGACGGCTTGAACGACTTGAACGCATTGAACGGTTTCAACCAGTACGACATTTAGACGCGCTCATGATTTCTTGCATAGCCGCTGCGCCATCTCAGCGACGGATTCGGGCGTGGGCACGGTTTGGTCTTCCAGCACCGGCGAAAACGGCACCGGCACGTCCATTGCGCCCATTCGCTTCACCGGTGCGTCGAGATAATAGAATGCGCCGTCCGCGATGACTGACGCAATTTCGGCGGTTACTCCATAGCGTTCGTAGCCTTCGTCAATAACGATGGCACGGGTCGTTTTCTTCGCCGAGCCGATTAGCGTTTCTTTGTCCAGAGGCACCGTGGTTCTCACATCCACCACCTCAGCGCTGATACCGGCGTTATCGAGGATCTCAGCGGCGCCCAAACCGACCTGGACCATGCTGCTAGTCGCAATGAGCGTGATGTCTGTTCCTGGCCGTTTGACGTCCGCGACGCCGAGCGGGATGGTATAGTCGGCCTCAGGCACCTGCCCTTTCAGTTGATACATCATCTTATCTTCGAAGAAGACCACTGGATTATCGTCGCGAATAGCGGTCTTGAGCAGTCCCTTGGCATCGTAAGGCGTGGCAGGCAGCACCACCTTGAGGCCGGGGATATGGCTGAACCACGCGTGCAGACTTTGGCTGTGTTGAGCGGCAGAGCGGCGGGTCGCGCCCAACGTTGTGCGCATGACCATCGGAACTTTGAGCTTGCCGCCTGACATATAATGAATCTTGGCGGCCTGGTTAGCCATCTGGTCCATCGTGAGCGTGATGAAGTCGCCAAACATCACGTCAACGACCGGGCGCATTCCGGTCATGGCGGCGCCAACGGTGATTCCACTGATTCCGGCTTCGGAGATCGGTGAGTCGATCACACGTTCCTTGCCGAATTCCTTGACCAAACCGGACAGGACCTTGAATGGCGTCCCCGCTTCGGCGACGTCCTCGCCGAGGATAAAGACCCTTGGGTCGCGGCGCATCTCTTCGGCAAGCGCTTCGTTGATCGCCTGAGCAAAGGTGATCTCCCGGCTGGATGCGCGAGCAGACGGCGTACGTTGCGTTAGCGCTTTCATTTGTCGTTATGAAGGTCGGGCTGAGCGTTTCGGGTTACGAGTCTCAGGTCTCGAGCCGGAACCTGAAAGCCGGAACCTGAAACTCGGAACCGGCAACTTAAGCGTAGACATGTTGCTCAACGTCGCTCACGTCTGGATACGGCGCCTCAAGGGCGAACTGAACAGCAGCCTCGATCTGCCTCCGAATTTCGTCTTCGATTTGCTTGAGTGAGTTTTCATCGGCCATTTTCTCTTCGGATAAACGCCGAGCTAACAGTCGAAGCGGATCGCGCCGATTTTTCCACTCCTCCTCTTCCTGCTTCGAACGATAATAGGCTCGATCGATGTCGCCGACATGATGACCGTAGAAGCGGTACGTGTTGCAAATTAAGAAGGAAGGACCTTCTCCCCTTCGTGCTCGCTCCGCCATGCGTTGACTTGTCGCATGCACGGGGACGATATCCTGGCCGTCGATCTCTTCGGACGCGATGCCGAAAGCTTTGGCGCGCTCGCGGATCTCCCCCGCAGTTGTCTCTCTATAATGAGTGTACTCGTTGTAAAGGTTGTTCTCGCAGACGTAAATCGCCGGTAGCTTCCAGAGAGACGCCATGTTCATGCATTCGTAAAGCAGACCCTGCCCCAACGCGCCCTCGCCGAAGAAGCAAACCGCGACCTGATCGCTGCCGCGCATCTTGGCCGACATTGCCGCGCCGGTGGCGATTCCCGCGCTTCCGCCGACGATCGCGTTGGCGCCGAGGTTTCCCGTCTCCTGATCGGCGATGTGCATCGAGCCGCCTTTGCCGCGACAATAGCCGGGCGCCTTGCCGAGCAGCTCGGCATACATCTTGTCGAGAGATGCGCCTTTGGCCAGACAATGGCCGTGACCGCGATGCGTGCTGGTAATGTAATCATCGCGCCGCAAGGCCTCGCATACGCCGACGGCGACGGCTTCCTGGCCGATGTAGAGGTGAGCGAGCCCCGGCATTTTCGCGCTCATATAGAGCTGGTTGACCTGCTCTTCGAACAGACGAATCTTCATCATCTGGCGGTAGAAGTGAATCAAACGCTCGTCGCGAACGGGTATGCCACTCTTGGTGACTTGTCTTGCTTTGGGTTTTGAGCGAGCCATGGTCAATAATCAGTCTCGGGTTCCGAGTCTTGGGTCTCGTGTTCGCTTGATAACTCCAGACTCGGGACACGAGACTCGAAACTACTTCTTGCCTGCCATCCGCGCCAGCGCTTCGAACATCACCGCGAAATCCCGCTTTGCAAAGCCCATGGCGCGCGCCGTGGTCAACATTTCGTTCGTTGCCGCGGTGGTCGGGAGAGGCACGTCGAGTTTTCTTCCCATTTCCAAAGCCAAAAGCAAATCTTTTTGCATCATGTTGACGTCGAACCAAGCCTCATCGGGCATCTCCAAAACGAATGGGCCACGATATTTGATCATCGGCGATGCGATCACGCTATTCAGCAAAACTTCGAGCGCCGTCTCGCGGGCGATGCCGCTCTTCTCCGCAAGCAGCACTCCTTCGCTGAAGGCAAGCATCTGCACGGCCAAACTCAGATTGGTCGCGACCTTCATAGATACCGCCAGGCCGTTGCCGCCCACGTAAGTGGCTTTCGGCCCTATGGCTTTGAGGATCGGCTCGACCCGCTCGAAGGCAGCGCGATCTCCGCCCACCATGAAAGTGAGCTTGCCGTCTTCCAATGTACTCACGCTGCCAGAGACCGGGGCATCGAGCATTTGCGCTCTTTTTGTGGCGACTTGGGCAGCCAGCTCGCGACTGGCAGAGGGACTCACGGTACTCATATCGATGTAGATCTTGCCGGAAGAAAGACCGGCCAGGATTCCCTCCGGGCCGCTCGTAACGGCCTGAAGCGCCTCCGTATTGGCGACCATGCTCAAGGTGATATCGTTGGCCTCAGCTGCTGCACGAGGCGTGTCCGCCCACTTCATTCCGGCGTCCAAGAGCCCCTGTGCCTTCGACTTGGTCCGGTTGTAGCCCGTCACCGTATGGCCAGCTGTAAGAAGCCGCTGGACCATTCGGCTTCCCATGACGCCGAGACCGACAAAGCCGAGATTTGCCATAAAAGCTTCCCAGGCAACCGACCTAAGTGAGTGATGTCCGGATATTCTTTGTAAATCTCTCCCCTACTGGATGACGGGGAAGATGCGATCCTGCCTTCTTACGACAAAAGGCGCGGTCCTTATTTCGCATCTATCTATCCCAAAACCCCCAGGGTAACAAGTTCTTGTGAATATTCGGTGAATCTGTCGACTTTTACTTCGATAAGTCAGCTTCGAACTTGCGCGCATTTTGCAGAACGTCGAGGTACTTCAACCCCGAAGCGGTGTTGAAGATCAATACGTGGTCCGTCGGCTTGATCCATCCTTTTCGGGTCAAGCGGCGTAGCGCCGCGACGGAAGCCGCGCCCTCAGGGCAGAAAAAGATGCCCTCGGCCCGTCCGATGCGGGGAATTTCCCGAAACATGTCTTCATCGCTGACGCTTAGCGCCGTTCCGCCACTCTCGCGAATCGCGCTTAATATTAAGAAGTCCGCCACCGCCTGTGGCACACGCAGGCCCGACGCGATAGTTGCGGCATTGGACCATGGCTCGGCCGTTTTATTACCCGCATCAAACGCCCTCACAATTGGCGCACAGCCACTCGCCTGCACCGAAACCATTCGCGGGCGCTGGCTTGGGATCCACCCGAGCTCTTCCATTTCTTCGAATGCCTTCCACATGCCGATCAGCCCGGTACCGCCGCCGGTGGGATAGATGATAACATCCGGCAGTGTCCAATTGAGCTGCTCGGCGACCTCGTAACCCATGGTTTTCTTGCCTTCCAGACGGTACGGTTCCTTCAGCGTCGAAAAATCAAACCAACCTTCCGCCGCCTTTCTTTCAGCGATAATCCGGCCGCAATCGTCGATCAGGCCGTCGACCAACATCAAATGCGCGCCGTACTGCCGCGCCTCAATCTGATTCGCGGTGGGTGTTTCCTTGGGCATAAAGACATACGCCTCAATGCCAGCGCGCGCGGCGTACGCAGCGAGTGAACCACCGGCGTTTCCGGCCGACGGAATGGCGACTTTCTTTATGCCCAATTCTTTGGCGCGCGAGATGGCAAGCGAAAGCCCCCGATCTTTGAAAGAGCCGGTGGGATTCTGCGCCTCGTCTTTAATCCAAAGGCGTTTTAAGCCCAGCTCACCCGCGAGCGACCTGGCTTCAAGCAGTGGCGTGAAACCTTCTCCCAACGACACTAGATGCACATCATCTTGCAGTGGCAGAAGCTCGCGGTAACGCCACAGCGAGGCACCGCGCCCTACAAAAAGTGTTGATTTGAGGGTCGTTTGC
>DASQUN010000063.1:0-3755 GCA_035641275.1 Candidatus Udaeobacter sp.
CAGGAGCGCTAAATCGCCGTTCACGTCTCGTGAGGAGGCAACCCGCTCGCCGGATTTCCCGCGAGTCATTCGACGCTCACAAGACCGATGGAAGCGGTCGCCAGATGCAACTCAACATTATGCGTCGCTTCAAGCACAAGACGAGTTGCTCACTAGCTTGCTCAAGGTCATGGCCGATCACCAGCTTGACGCCATCGTGCACAAGTCTGTCGAGCACCAGCCGACCTTGATAAAAGACGGAATCAACCCGCCCTTCGTCGACCAAAAAGGCGCGCCGCATATTAACACGTTCTTGGTATTTGTGCCGTCCATCGTAGTCCCTGCGGGATTTACCCACGACCACCTGCCCGCCGGAATCACTTTCCTCGGAAGACCTTATGACGATGGCAACATGATCAAGCTTGCTTACGCTTACGAGCAGGCGACTCATCACCGCCGGCCGCCGGCCATTACTACTCCACTTTAGCGTATGGACAAGGCGATCCGCTGAAGGCATCGGACACGCGGAAAATCACGGGCCGGCCCCGGTTTTCCCGGGGCCGGTTGCCACCTTCACGTTCGTGTGCCCGCGCTCTGCATGACTCGGCCCCGGTCGCTCGTGTCTACTTACGTACGAGCTCCTTCTTAAGCCGAGCCCGCTGGTTTTACTTTCGTGAAAGAATATTCCCTAAAACGAGTCCGCTGTCATAGTTTTGAAATCTGTTCCTGTCACGTTGACAGTCCACCGGCCTTTTAATAGCATCGTGCCAAATCGGTCACGGCGCGCCGATAATCAAACTGACGTCGATCAGAAAAAGGAACTCGTACCCATGCTCAATGAAGAAGAAAATGACTTGCTCGCGCGTATAGGGCCCGGGACTCCGGCAGGCCGGCTCCTCAGGCGCTACTGGCACGTCGTCGCGGCAGCATTAGAGCTCAGCGACGAGAAACCGAAAAAGAGAGTAAGGATTCTCGGCGAAGATTTGGTTTTGTTCCGGAATCCGAGCGGCGTCTACGGTCTCGTCGGGGAGCACTGCTCGCACCGCGGCGCCTCTCTCTACTACGGATTTGTCGAGGCGGACGGCATCCGGTGCGCCTATCACGGCTGGAAGTACGATCCCTGCGGCAAGTGTATCGAGCAGCCTTTTGAGAACCCGGAGGCCGGCTTTAAAGACAAAATCCAACATCCCGCCTATCCGGTGGCGAAGCTCGGCGGCCTGCTATTCGCCTACATGGGCCCGCCGGAGAAAAAACCCAGTCTGCCCCAATGGGATATCCTAGTTCGGCACGATGGCATTAAGAAAATCGACGTCTGCGAAGTTTTGCGCTGCAACTGGCTCCAAGCGATGGAGAACTCCGTCGATCCTACCCATACTTATTATCTCCACTCGCATAATCTGAAGCTAAAGGGAGCCAAGGATTACGTACCCTTTCACTATCAGCCTCTGAGCAAGATCGAGTTTGACTTGGTGATTCAGCTCAACTGGGCAGGCATTCAGAAACAGCGAGTTTTCGCCGGCGAGGACACCCCGGTTGAGGCACCGCACCCGCTGATTTTTCCCAACATCCTGTTCGTCCCCGTGCGCTCGGGTTACGCCCTGCATTTCCGCACGCCCATCGACGATTTTAACACGCAGGTCTATCAATTCCGCTTTACTCCGAGCAAAGATGGCAAGGTAGCGGAACAACCCGAAGACCCGCCCATTGAATATGTCGGCACCAAAAACGCCGACGGCGAATTTCATCTCGATAACTTTACCAGCCAGGACCACATGGCTTGGGAGACCCAAGGCCCCATCTCCGATCGCGCCAAAGAGCACTTAGGTGAATCCGACCGCGGCATCATCATGTTCCGTAAACTCCTGCGAGAACAGATTCAGGCGGTTCAAAACGGCGGACACCCCATCGGTGTCAACATGGATCCGAATAAAGACGAAGTCATCCACCTCATTCACGAAGGCTACTCCGCTTTTTCCTTCGCGGCGCAGCGCACAAGCGCGGAACGCGGCGAGTAAAAATCCAGATTAGGCGAAATTAACACAGATCATTCTACTGTGTTGCCAAGGCGGGGGTATTCAATTAAACAAGTGGCACTTTCGAAGAGAGTCGAAGTGGGTCTATTCCTTGGTTTCCTTCTCCTGCTTTTGGGCGGCGCCACGGGCTTGGCCGCACAGTCAAAACCGCCATGGCAGATCGAATGGGAAAAAACGTTCGAGGCCGCAGAGAAGGAGGGCTCGGTCAGCGCCTACATCTTCGATTCCGGACCGCTCACCGTTGAGACCATTCAAGCGTTTGAGAGAACCCACCCCAAAATCAAGGTCAACCAGCTTCGCGGACGCGGGAACGATTTGGGACCGCGGATCATCGCCGAGCGGAGAGCGGGAAAGCATCTCGCGGACGTCTTCGTCGGTGGGAAGGGCACTGCCTATGCAACGCTCTACGTTGGCAAGGTCTTGGACCCGATCAAGCCGTTGCTGCTTCTGCCCGATGTTTTGGACGAAAGCAAATGGTGGCAGGGAAAGCACAAGTACGTCGATCCGGAAGGGAAATACATCTTCGCTTTCATCGGCAACGGCGGCGGAGTCGAGATCAACTACAACACGCACGTGGTTAAGTCCAAGGAGTTTAACTCCTATTGGGATCTCACGCACTCCAAGTGGAAGGGCAAGATCGTCGCTTCAGATCCGCGGATGCGCGGGATGGACAATCCGGTGCTATTTTTCTACTACCATCCCAAGCTCGGGCCAGAGTTCATAACAAAGCTCTACGGCGAGATGGAGGTTACGATAGCGCGGGACTACCGCCAACCCGTCGACTGGCTGGGCGCGGGTAGATTCGCTGTCTGTATTCCCTGCGTTGCCGATGAGATGGACAAGGCCATGCAGCAAGGGCTCCCGGTCGGCCAGATGCTGCGGTTGAGAGAAGGAGGCACTTTGAGCTCTTCGGGCGGCACCCTGAGCTTGATCCAGCAGGCGCCTCATCCTAACGCGGCCAAAGTTTTCATCAATTGGCTTTTGTCCCGTGAAGGGCAAATCCAGGTTCAGAAAGGGCGGAAGGAGAGGCCACGCACGGGCTCTAACTCCCTGAGAATTGACATTCCAAAAAACGATGTCCCAGAAGAAAATCTCAGAAGGGACGGAGTCGATTACTTTGACGCCGACGACGATCGCTTCTCTGATCGGCGGCCGGCCGACAAACTCTTTAACGAGATATTCGGCAAGGCCGCGAAATGACCGGCAACCCGCCGGAACTGCCGCGTGTTTTTTTTCATTTTTAATTTTTACTCTTGCGGCCAACCGCTCTTTTCACGGCTTCCTGAAGTGCCCGCGACGTATACACCTGGGCCAGGTGAGCGCGAAATTTCGCCGAGGCATGGAGGTCCTCCAGCGGATCGCTGCCTTCGGCGACCCGCGCAGCGCTCTCTACGATCAACTTGGCAGTCAATTTGTTTTCGCGCAGGCGTTCCTCGACCGCCCGAGCGCGAAAGGGCTGCCCGCCTAAACCGGTCACACCGACGCCGATTTCCTCACAGCGACCCTCTCGACCGATTTGAAGCGACACGGCCACGCCGACAATCGCGAAGCCGGAAGCCTGCTGGGGCATCTTGAGGTAGGCGCTGCCGTAGCGCCGCGGAGACGCCGGCACGCGGATCTCCGTCAGGATCTCGGTCGCTTCGATCGCGGTGGTCATCGGACCGAGGAAGAAATCCTCGGCCGCAAGCGTGCGAACCCCTTGCGGCCCGCTGAGGTTCAGCTCTCCCGCGAGGGCGAGGATCG
>DASQUN010000064.1:0-4835 GCA_035641275.1 Candidatus Udaeobacter sp.
TCTTCTCGCCTTCGTGGATCACGACGCTGGCGAAAAAGCGTCCGCTGGTCATGTATTCGCTGGGTTTACGAGCGAGATTTTCCGGGAGCGCGTAAGACATGTAGACGGATTGATCGTCCATGCGCGCTCCCCAGAACGGCAACCAGCCAAAGCCGGATTCGAGGATGCAGTAGCGGATGTTAGGATACCGATCCATGATCCCGGCGCCGAAAAATGCGCTCACTGCTCGCATCGCGCCCCACGGGTGCGAGGCAGTCCGGCCGATGAACGGGTTGTCCCAGAGATCGCGGTACCCGGGATACCCGGAGGTGAAACTGTGATGCGCCACACAGAGCCCTGCGTCGTTGGCCGCCGCCCAGATCGGCTCCAGGTCCGGGTGGTCGATGGGAATGCCTTCAGCGAGGTGCGGATAGATCCCTGCGGCCCACGACCCGCGCGCCCATGCTTTGATTCCTTGCACCGATGCCTCGATGGCTCTGCTGCTCACCACAATGAGCGACTTCAGCCGGTGCGGGTGCTTGCTGCAGAAGTCATGGGTAAAGCGGTGGTTGGCCCGGATAAACGCGATCTCAACCTCGACTTCGTCCGAGGTCGGCGGTAGTCCGGGAAGCATGAGTTGGACGTCCACTCCCTCCTCATCCATATCCCGAATGCGCGCTTCGACGTCGTCATCAGACCCGCCGAGCGTTGGAAAGCGGCTACCCATAAACTTCGGGAAATGAGGCTCGATATGCTCCCTAGGACCCGCTTCGCCTAAAATGCGCAGGCGCTCCTCACGCCAGCCGGCTCTTTTCTTGAACTGGTAACGGTGGCGATATGGTGGCTCGAGAATCTCGCCCACCCAACCGACGCGAAACGGAACCTTGCAGCTCTCCCATTCAGGTAGCCGCTTGCGCATCGCGGCGTCGAAGTAGGGCTCCAGAGTTTCCGCCAAGGGATTGAGGTGCGTGTCCGAATCAAAAATCTTAAAACCGCGGCGCATGGCTGCTCCCTCCTTGCGTGCAAGGCAACGAGTGTGACGCTATCCATACCACGACCATCGACGCTCGTGAACATTGGGTGTCGGGAGTCTTATCACGATCGCTTGTCTCTTAGCGTAAGCGTTTCAGCGACGCCGTTAGGCAATCGCCGAATGAACACTTGCCCAGGTCCGACCCGTGCTCGGTGGCTTGGTCAAATGTCGATGGGCTTGAAAACAGTAAGTTCAGAGATATGGTCGAAATCATTGTCGCGTGTAGCCAAACTGTGAATCCCAAACTCATCCATAGCAGCGACGATCAGGGAATCGTTGGTAAGGAGCCCGTGCCTCGCTCGGATAGTTTGAACTCGGCGCAGCCGAGCTTCATCCGTCGTCAGAACGAGGATGTTCAAGCCAAAGATGGCCGATGTTTGCGTCTAGGAAAAGGTGAGTGCCGGCCGGAAGATTTTCAATCCGCTCGACCGGCGTGACTACAGATTTTCGATCTCAACGTCCTGGGCAATCCACTTGACAGTCGCTCTGTCCAGCTTGAAAGTCGGACCGCGCCGTTCCAAGATCTCCAAAGCCTTGGCGATCCGTTCTTCCCGCCCCTTTGGCCTGAAATGCTTAGCCTTGAGTTCGGCCAACTTGTCTTTGCGCGTCTCTTTAGGTGCACGTTTAGCCATGGAGTTATCCTACGTCATTCTAAAAATCGCTTCAAATTGACATTTACCTGGCCACAGCTATCAACATCGCATCCACTCTGGGCTCAGGGAAACCTCAAAGTTTAGTTCTCACTCATCCGATCGGCAAAGCGCAAAACCAAAGAATTCACCGTAGCCATGTCTCGACGCAAACCCCTCGCCACATCTTTAACCTTGTATCCCAGCCGCCGGATCAGCACATATCCGACCAGCGCCCGCAATTGAGAAACTTTCCAGCCTCGTCCGCTGCCGCCAATACTTCCGGCTCCAGCGCAACCGCCCGCGCCGCGCTGCGAAACGATGATCATTCCGGATGCTTCCGCAACCAGTCGATGTACTCCGCGATTGCCCGCTCGGGATTGTACTCCGGGCGGTAGCCCACTTCTTTCCTGATACGGGTGTTGTCCATATAGGCATTGGGTCGGTTCCGCGGGCCCTGTCCCGCCTGCAGATTGATCTGCGTACCCGGAGCTATTTTTTTGACGAGCTCTGCAAACTCCCGGTACTTGAGCGGTGCATCATCACCGATGTTGTAGACCCGATGTGACAGCTTGTTCGCCATCTGGAGGAGTTGGATAGCGGTCGCGCAGTCTTTAACATAGAAGCCGCCAACTTCATCCTCCTCATGCGGCGCTCCTCCGCGAGCGTCTTTGAAATCAACCGGCACTCCTTTCGCCGCAGCATGGCATATGCGGCTGGAGGGAGCGGCCAGCGAATGATAGAGCGGTCCGAAAGGGCTGCCGATGCGCAACGATACCACCTCCATGCCCGTGCGTGACGCATAGTGCATTCCCAAAATTTCCATTGCTTTTTTGAATGTCTCGGTCGCGCTCTCCGAATTGACCGGCAGGAGCATATCTTCTCTGAAAGGACCCACGGGTAGACCCGCGTAGACCGCTATAGAGCTTGCCAAGCTGACGCGCCTGGCGTCACATAGTCGCCCCGCTTCGAGGATGTTTAACCATCCCATTACGTTTACCCGATAATCTTCTGCCGCCGAGAGAGCGTTCAGGCCGGGGACCGCTAAATGGACGATGCCCGTCACTTTGTGCTTGCGCGCCAAATCGATCGCGTCGTGAGCGCTCGTGACATCCAAAGGTTCTATGAAAACGCTCTTTCCGATTTCAGCTTTAATGAAGCAGGCTCGCGGCGCACGCGATAATGCGTGAGCACGACCTTCTCACCTGCGTCAACAAATCGCCTGGCTGTGTGCAGTCCAATGAATCCCAGCCCGCCTGTGATCAGAATCATGGGGCCGCCTCCTCGGTCCTAATTGTAACTGTGGATGAAGGAAGCACTGCTTCAGCCGGCCGCACGCGATAGACTTCTCCATCGGACGCGGCGTAACAATCAACAAAAGTCTTGACCTTATTGCTTCGTCATTACCTGCGTGGTGGAAGGGGATCCATTCCAGCGATGGCTTTAAAAACTTTAATGACCTCAATATCCCGCGGAAGCTCCGCGACAGTTTCTGCTGGTCTTCCGGCATGAGTGGCGTTGGATGAAGTCCAAGAAGTTTTTTGTATTGTTCGTGAAATTGGCGATCTTCGAAAGAACTGCGAAAGGCTTGCCTGAGTATCTCGACGAGTTTCTCCGGTGTGCTTGGGGGCAGATAAATCAGCGTTCCGACTCCCCAAAAAACCCGCGACATCATCAGAACTTGGCTCTCTATCTCAGACTGCACGAAAGCTTCGATTTCAGGCAAATTGGCAAATTGACGGGGACGATGTCCTTTGGGAATCTCTAGAATCGCATGGAAATCGACGAGCTTTTTGTATCCCTCTGACATGGATACCGTATCAACCGCGGCCGCTCTAGCATCGATTTCACCTCGCTCCAAGGCTATATCCAATTCAGTTCCTGCATAACCAACAACGAATTTCGAATCTTTGAGACCTAAAAGCCAAGCGAACAACCGGCCCCGGATGTACTGTACGTGGCCTACCGATTGGCCGCCGATTCTGAGCCCCGAAGCACCGCGCAGCTTTTCCAGGTTGTTTATACCGAGAGCTTTTCGGGTGACAAACATATTATTGTTCTCGCTGAAAGGGGACCCGAGATAGATAAACTTGTAAGGATTATATTCGACACCCGGCTCGCCGAGTATGGCGCTTGCGAGTACGCCCGGAGAGCTGGCGCCGATCGTCAGTCCCTCCGCCTTTGCCCTATACACGTAGTTGGCGGCCTGTCGGCCCCCTCCTCCGGGCATATATTCTGGAAGGATAGTTGGATTCCCGGGAATGTACTTTTGCAGGAAGGGCAGGATAGCTTTAGTTCTTAAGTCTCCTACACCTCCAGGACTGCGCCCTTCAATAACTGCAATTGTTTTCCCCTTGTAATAAAGCGGTTGGGCGTTGCTGTCCTTGGGGAACAAGAGAATAAGTGTCCAAAAACCGAATCCGAGCCAACGGCTAAGGGGTCTCATTTTTACCCTCCGCGCCCTCAATTTAGCATCGACCCATTCTTCGACCGCGGTGCGTAAGCAGGGCAGGCCGGACTTGTCAAAAAGTTGCCCGCCTCCACAAACGTTCAGTTAGGGACTTATTCCGGTTCTCAAAGTCGTGTCAAGCGGTGTGAAAACCAAGAAGAAAAGGTTCGCGTCCCCTTTTCCCCGCTGCTTGTCCAGATAAGCTCCATCTCGAAGCGCCACGGCATGACACCCTTTAGCGCGACCGCCGTCAATCCATGAACGGACTCCGGCTTTGAACGTTTGAACGGAGCGCATCCTTCGATGAACTCAGGAAGCGCGCGGAAGTTCGAGCCGCTCATGGTGAGCCAGTCGAACCATTGAACCGCTTGAACAGCTTGAACGAATCCTGAGAGGGACGTGACCCGGCAGAAAATACCGATTGGCGCGCGGCATCGCTTGTTTCCTTAGGGTTGCTTTTCGGCTTCAAAAAAACACCCGCTAAGCCCTTAAACGATGTTTTTTATGCGATGTTATGTTGTGACATCAAGCAGTTGGCTTGGTCCGATAATCATCTAGCAGGCTCCTTCGAGAGGCCGTAACGTGCGGGGAAGCCAACCCCACACCCACTCAAAGGAGGAACGGGATGAAATTGTACGGAGCAATTGATTTGCATTCCACCAACAACGTGACGGTGGTGATCAACGAGCACGATCAAGTGGTGTATCAGAAGCGCTTGCCCAACGATCTCTCGCTGATCGCGCAG
>DASQUN010000065.1:0-3046 GCA_035641275.1 Candidatus Udaeobacter sp.
GGACCGCAGCCCTGGCGCTGTTTTCAAATCGGCGCCGCAACCGCGCGAGCCTTCGCCCATGGCCCTTGGAAAGTCGCTCTCATTGCGTCCTCCAGCTGGTCGCATTCCTTTTTGACTGCGAAGCACGGCCGCATGTACCCGGACATCGAATCCGACAAGCGCTACTTCGAGGCGCTTCGCGTGGGCGATTGGGAGACGTGGCGCAACACGACGCTAGAACAGGCGGAAGACCGCGGCCACCATGAGCTTCTCAACTGGTTCTGTCTGGCGGGAGCGATGGGTGAGCTCAAACGGAAACCTGACGGAGCGGTGTTCCTGGAATCGTGGATTTCGAACTCGGATAAGGTCTTTGCCGTGTTTCGGCCGCCGCCCGGCGACCACGCGGAATAACGGGAGGTGCAATCATGGTGGTTCTGCATGTCACTGTTCAGGTAAAGCCCGAGCACGCCTCGGAGTTCTTAGAAGTCGTGCGCTATGATGCGGAGCATTCGGAGAAAGACGAGCCCGGCTGTCTGCGCTTCGACGTAATCCAGGACCGCGAGGACCCGAACCGGTTTTATTTTTACGAGGTGTACCGGGACGAGCAGGCCCTTGAGGCGCACCGGCAGACGCCCCATTTCAAACACTACCTCGAGAAGAGCCAGGCCTGGCTGGCTGCCCCTCCGGAGCGCCGCTTCGGCAAAAATCTGATACCCGCCGACGCCGCCTGGCGTTAACCTTAGCCGGGGAAAATCCGCCCCCGTTTTTGCGGCGTTCGTTTTTATCGGTAACCCGTAATCGCGCCTGTGAAGTTTTGTGCGGGAACGCGAAAGTCCCAAGTCCAGGGAGGAACTATGCCGAAGCCCCAGGTTCGCAAGGGAATGCCCAGCGTCCAGTTGACAAGAGAAGCGTTCGCCAGGCGCCTCCGGGAACGGTTCCATGATCCGAACTTCACCGCGGTCTCTCCGGAAATCGATAGGATCATTGAAGTGGCATGGAAAAATTACTCCGAATACCACAAGAGCCCGCGCACGCGTCAGGCAGGGCGTGCATTCAGCGATCCCGAATTTCCGCTTCCTGTGGAATGGCTCGAAACGCGCCAGGCCATTCAGGCGGCACAAAAGCGTCAGACGAATCCTAAAGCGAATGCGCGCGTTCTCCTCATCAATGGCTCCACGCGCGGCGACCAAACGTGTCCTGGAGAGATGTCGAAAACCTATCGTCTGACCAAAATGGCCGAAGAAGTCATCCAAAAGGAAAAAGGATTCGAAGTGGACCTACTGGATCTCAGCTGCCTTGCATCGGAATACGGCCGGATCATCTATCCGTGCAAGGCCTGCGTCTCCACAGCTATGCCGCTGTGCCACTGGCCTTGCTCGTGCTATCCGAACCATGCCATGGGACAGGTCAATGACTGGATGGCTGAAATTTATCCGCGTTGGGTAGCGGCCCATGGGGTCATGATCCTATGTCCGGTACATTGGTATCAGGCGCCAAGTTCATTGAAGCTCATGATCGATCGGTTGGTGTGCGCGGATGGTGGAAATCCAGATCCCACTCTGACTCGCGGCAAAGATCCCCAGCGGGCAAAAGAAGTGGAGCTTAAAGGATGGGATTATCCTCGTCATCTTGCCGGCCGGGTTTTCTCGGTGGTCGTGCACGGTGATGCTGTCGGCGTGGAAACGCTCAGACGCATTCTCGCGGATTGGTTAACCGACATGGGATTGATTTCCGCCGGCCACCGGGCAATGGTCGACGGCTATGTCGGGTACTACAATCCGTACGCAACTAGCCATGATGACCTGGAGCGGGACAAGGACTTTCACGAGGAGGTGCGCAATGCGGCCCGCAGTCTGGTCGGCGCCGTCCGATTGCTGCGTCGCGGAGAGTTGAAGCAGCCCGGCGCGTCATTGAGGGAACCGCGCCCGAAGTAAAAAAAGTTCGAGCCGTTCTAGGCATTGCGGGCGGCCCGCTTTATGAAATTGGCGAAGAGCGCGGCCATCTCGCCCGCCTTCTCGTCCCATTCCTCTCGCGGGCTAAGGTCCATGTCGTAGTGCTTCGGGAACAAGATATGTACCTCGGCGTTGGAAAGGAGACGGCCTAAGTTCTCGCCGGTTTGACGCCCATGGGTGTTGTCGTTGCCTGGAATGATGCAGGCGGGTGCTTTAATTGATTTGAGCTCCGCTTCGGTTGCGCCGATCACGGGCAGATCGGCGCCCCGGATAAAGTACTCGCGCCAGTGTGACATGACCGCGATGAAATCCTCAGGGTCCATTTTCATCAACCGGTCACGATTTTCAGCTCTTGCTTCGATGCGCTCTTTCCAGTGCTCCATCTCACACACCGCGGCCATGCCCCCTTTTCTCGCGGCGGCCATGTACTGCCCGTAGTATTCTTCGGCCAGGCGCTCGCACGCGAAGCGGCCGCCGGTCACGCGCCAGAGCAGCAGGCCGCGAACGGCCTCGGGGTGCCGCAGGGCAAAAAGCAGCGAGGTTCGGCAACCGGAAGAGCTGCCGCCGACGAAGGCGGGAAGGGCGCCTAGTTGCGAGAGCAGATCGTGAAGATCATCGGCCCAGATCTCATACTCCGAATCCTCGCCGGCGATGACGACATCGGACGCGCCGCAATTTCGCCGGTCGAAGATCACGACGCGGTGGCCGGCATCGGCTACGTGTTTAGCCAGCCGCTCCACGCCGCTGAGATCGCGCCGGCCGCCAGGTGAAAGCGCCACCCAGGAACCGTCATTGCCCGTGACTCTATAATTGATGTTGACACCGCGTACTTTGGCTAGGGGCATCGGCTTTCCTCCAATCTTGTTGACCCGTAAAGCGCAGTGGTTCGTAAGTTTGCAGTCAAATGAACAGTAAATGGAGTCCAGGCCTCTCGTCAATAGCGATTTAGCCGCGGTTTTGATCGAAAGCGTAGCCCCTTCAGGCAAGTCTCTGTGTCGCGACTTACGAAGGAGTTCGTAAGTAAGTAGCCACGAAGCGACCGAGGCCGAGTCATGGAGAGCGCGGGCACACTAACACAAAGGTGGCGTTCAGGTCGGGGCTGTTGGAATAGCTAC
>DASQUN010000066.1:0-3325 GCA_035641275.1 Candidatus Udaeobacter sp.
CGTCCGTGAGCGCCGCGGGCCGAAAGTAAGTTCGCCTTGTATGCCCATAACTCGGTTGGGGCTGAGACGTGGCCGTGTACATCGATAATCATGGCTTGTGTTCCTCAAATTCAAAAATTTCGCGATACTTGTGACTCTTGCTGTCCTGCAGTTGCTTCTCTCGCACTCCTCCCAAATTGTCAAATCAACGCATGACTTCAAGTGTGTTTCGTGAGTCCAATCGCCCGGCATCACTTACGCCCGAGTTTGAGATTTCTACGTTAAGATCATGGTACGATCAGAAGCTCGCGACCATGAATTTGCAAGATCAAGCGCAGAGGAACGAGAGAGTCCGCAGACTTACCCTCATCAATTCTGTAATCGGGGTTTCCATAGCTGGAATTTCTACGCGGGTGTTTATGATCTCCGTGCCTACCCTGGCGGCAGCTTTGGAAACGGACATCCTCGGGATTTCCTGGGCCCTCATAGTTTACCAGATGGCCGGCATAGGATTGGGCGTCGTTTGTGGCCGCCTGGGGGACATGTACGGGCATCATAAGATGTACGGCTTTGGCATGGCCGTGATGGCCGTTGGCTCGCTTCTCTGCGGGCTCTCACAAGATGTTTTCCAATTGATCCTGTTTCGATTCTTGCAAGGAGTCGGCGGTGCGATGATTCAGTCTTCCGGCCGCACCTTGGCCTTCCAGGCCATGCCTCAGGGATCTGAGGGAAAAGCCCAGGGACTCATGGCCATGTCACACCAGTTTGGTTTTTTTGTCGGCCCGCCCATCGGCGGTCTCATCATCGATCTGGTTCACTGGCGCGGAATCTTCTTCCTCTTGCTTCTGCCGAGCCTGGTTGGAATGGCGCTCTCGTACATGACCGGACGCTCGGTTGCGGCATCCGCTGGGCGACAGCAGTCGGTTGACTACCGGGGAGCGTCGCTCTTCCTTGGATTAACGATTCTCGCCACCATGCTCCTGGATCAAAAAATCGCCGAGATCTGGGGCGCAGGCAGCCAAGCGTTGCTTGGTTTGGCTTTTGTCGGGACCCTCTGGGGATTTATTTCCCACGAGAAGAAGATCCGGCGCCCTATGATCGATCTGTCTTTTTTTTCGATCCCGGCTTTTGGCTACGGCTCCGTTGGCCTGCTGTTGTGCTGCATCACTCAAGGGCTCGTTACGTTTGTCACGCCCTTCTATCTCCAGGACGTGCTAAAGCTCTCGCCGACCTTCATGGGGATTATCTTTCTCGTTCCGTCGCTGCTCAGCATGGTGCTCTCCCCTGTAAGCGGCGCGATGACCGATCGTATCGGTGCTCGCTTCCTCTTGATCATGGGCGTGCTATTTCTAATAGTCAGTTTTTTAATCGGCGCTAACTTGCGGGCCGACTCCCACTGGATCTTGCCCAGCATCCTGCTTGCGCTTACGGGCATCGGTTCGGCCTTTTTTAATACGCCATCGCAGGCGGTCATGGTGAGCTCACTCCCCAGGGAACATTGGGGCATAGCGATCGGTATCATCAACGGGATCTTTGGCCTGGGACATATGCTCGGCATCTCGTTGAGCGGGATTTTTCTGACGCTCGCCTTCCGATATTATTCAGGGATTCCGGGGACAACTCCCAACCCGGGGGACAGTCAACTTTTCGTCGCTTCGATGAACGTGACGTATCTGTTCGCCCTGGGAATCAGTCTCATCCCGTTACTGACTTCAATAAAGATGAAGAAGATCGTTTGAACAGCACTCGAACGTTCCGGCTTAGTATCCGCGCTCCCAGTCTATGACATTTTGCAACGGCAGGCCTTCAAGGTAACGAGCCAGGTTTTCACAGAACAATTTTACGCCGCCGTGCTCGGAGACGTCCGTTGCCGCCGATACATGGGGCGTAATGACAACCCGCTGATCGGTCCACAGGCGCGCATCCGGCGGGCGCTCGAATTCCCCGTCGTAAACGTCCAGCGCGACGCCGCGAAGCCGCCCTTCGGCCAAAGCCTGCAGAAGAGCTTGTTCGTCGATAATCTCACCGCGTGCGACGTTGACCAGAACCGTTCCCGGCTTCATCGCTGCGAAAGCTGATTGGCCGATCAGACGGTTGGTCTCTTTCGTCCAAGGGCAACAAACGGCGACGAAGTCGCTCTCGCGGAGGAGATCATGCAGAAAATCGGCGGATTCGACTCGGACGAAGCCGGGTGGAAGCGCTGTCGCGGAAGAGACCTGTCGGCGCGTGCCGACCACGCGCAGGCCGGCCGCCGCGCAGAGCTTTGCCACCTCCTGGCCAATGCCGCCGGCCCCGACAACGCAGACCGTTTTATCGCGGACTATTACGGGATCGTAAGTTTGATGATCGAAACGGCGGCGCTGTTTTTCTCGGTAGCTCAAGTGAAGACCGCGAGCGAAGTGGAGAAAGCTCCCCAATACGTACTCGGCCATGGGTCGCCTGTTCGTGAGGCCGCGCGAGGTGGTCACCAAAACATCCGAGCCCCAAAGATCGGTATCGACAAAGTTGCTTGCTCCCGCGGGAAGCTCATGCACCCATTTCAAGCGCTGCGCGCGTGTTCTTAAATCCTTCAAAGGTGGCCAGCCGGTGAGCACGATCTCCGCCGAGGCCAGAGCCTGGTTGCGCTCTTCGAGGCTGGTCATGGGAGATTTTCTGTCTCCGAGATAGCGATGCACGGTCCACTGCGGCCAAGTGGCGCGCAGCTCTATGTCAAACCAGCCCCTGACATCGACGATCTTGATCCGACCGTCGAGGTTCTGAATGCGCTTAAGCACCTCATCGGAGACCTGCGGGATGATCAAAACTTTCACGCTTTCCATATTTCGCAGAGTACTCCATCACTGGAGGTCTTTGTTAGAGGTAGGAGGAGAAAATCGGCTAAGTGCCTTCAGAACCGGCGAGCGACTACCGGGCCTATGTCGAAGGGCTGGGGCGCTATCGTTATGTTCTGTACGCCTACTGTGCGACGCCCGATGATGTGCGGCTGTTCTTAGAACGCTCGCCGCGATTTTCGGCCCGAGTCATGCACTCGCGGATCGCCCTTGCTACCGCGGCTTTGCTCCTATAGAGTGCCTTAGGTCATGCCTTCGTCTTAACGGCGCGCAAGAGGTAGAAGGTCGGGCCACTAACTCACTCAGTGGTGGCATGAATTTCGGCTCCGCTTCAGCCGAAGTGGTTTCCCGGTCTTGACCCCCCTTCCTCTTCCCACATCCAAAAGGCTATCCAGGCCGCAAAAGGAGAGTTTATGAATCCTCTATTGATCCTCGCCATCCCCTTAGGGTTGGTCATCTTAGGCATGATA
This sequence comes from Candidatus Udaeobacter sp., assembly GCA_035641275.1. Lineage (GTDB taxonomy): Bacteria > Desulfobacterota > Binatia > UBA9968 > UBA9968 > DASQUN01. The sequence goes on from DASQUN010000066.1 coordinate 3,281, forward strand.
TTGAACAGCATTGGGCTTTCTTACGATCAACCGCCCAGTTCGCCA
>DASQUN010000067.1:0-5973 GCA_035641275.1 Candidatus Udaeobacter sp.
ACCGTACCGGCTCGAGGGACCTCCTGCGGCGGATTTTGTCCGAAGCGCAATCCAAACGAAATCTGGCTGACGTGATCGAGACTACCCCGCCGACTTTAATGGTCATGCGCGATAGCAAGTTGCTGGCACCGTACTTTTCACCCCATCTGGCGGCTTTTCCGGCTGACTCCAAGGAAGAAGCGGATAAAGACAAAGTGTTCTGGACCACGGACCGGGAGTCTCTCGTCGGTCTCGGATACAACAGAAATCTCATGCGCGCGTCTGAAGCACCGAAAAGTTTCGCCGACCTGGTTAAGCTCGAGAACAAAGGAAAGCTCGCCGTCAGCGGAGACGATACCTGTGTACGAATGATAGGCGCGATGTTGCGCGCCAAAGGCGAAGAGTACGTCAAGCAGCTCAAGGCCCTGGAGATTAGGATGCACATGATTTCAGGCGGCGCGCTTCACGAGCTCTTGGCGGCAGGCGAGATGCCCATGTCGATATCGATTTTTCGCAATCATGTTCTCGCGGCTCAGCCGAAAGGCGCGCCGACAGAGTGGATGCCGTTGGATTTGGTCGTCAGCAACGCGGGTGGCGTCGCTATGCCGTTAGCCAGCAACAATCCTTATTCGGCGCTGTTGTTCGCGGACTTTCTGATGAGTCCCGAAGGGCAAAGAATCTTCGAGGAACGCTTCAGGTTCGCGACGCCGTCAAGACATTACGGCTTTAAACGGTGGTATCCCGAGAAGGGGCTCACCACGGATCAGTACGAAAAAGCGCAAGACCGCTGGCTGAAACTCCTGCGTGAAGTCACGCGCAAGTAGCGGTCTGGTTGAGCGTCATCATCGCGTCTGCCGATTTTTCTAACCGCAAGAAGTTTTCTTCAACGCTCAAATTTGCGGAGCGGAGCCTCCCCGCGGTGGTTCCAATTGACAGGCCGTTTGCGCTGGAGTAGAGCTTGGCCATAGCTCGAGAATCCAAATATTTCTTGGCACTTGGGGTGTAAATACAAAGGAGGAACAGCCATGGCCGATTATCAAACCCTTCTGGTCAGCAAAGACAATGGAGTGACGACGATTACGTTGAATCGTCCGGAAAAGCGCAACGCGATGAGCCCGCAGCTCCATCGCGAGATGTATGATTTGCTCACCGACTTACGTTATGACAAGGATACGCGAGTGATCGTGATCACCGGCGCCGGCGAAAGCTTTTGCGCCGGTCAGGACTTGAAACAGTACTTCTTGGAAATGGACTCTCAGCCCGATCGCGTGCGCGATGAAGTGAGGGAGAAGTCGCGCCAGTGGCGCAATGAAATTATTCGCAAGCTGCCTCAACCGGTCGTTGCCAAGATCAACGGATGGGTTTTCGGTGGAGGATTCACGATTGTTTCCGGGTGCGACATTGCCATCGCCGCGGACGACGTGCACTTCGGCCTTTCCGAGGTTAACTTCGGTCATTTCCCCGGCGGAGAGGTGACGATTATCCTTACGGAGCATCTGCAACCGAAGCATGGGCTCTATTATGCTCTGACCGGCAAGACCATGACAGCCAAGGAAGCCGAGCGCATCGGTCTGATTACGAAAGCGGTTCCGCGCGCCGAGCTCGACAGAGAAGTGGAGGAGATCGTGAAGTGTCTCGCTGAAAAGAGTCCGCACGCGCTGAAGGCGGTCAAGGAGGCCTGGTACTATACCTTCTATTCCAACCCGGAAGTTGCCTATGAAATCTCGGGTCTTATCTCCGACCGAACCAAGCAAGAGCAAGGTGGCCGGCCCGGTCTGCAGCAGTTCGCGAAGAAGGAATACCGGCCGGGACTAGGCGCTTTCAAGTGGGAAGAGAAGAAGGAATAGAAGCCGGAATGCAGTAAGCAATTAGCTGTAGGCAGTAGGGAAATGCATAGGAACTGTAACGGCATCTGTTTGGATTTCGCCTTCTGCTGACTGCAGACTGCCGACTTGGAGCCTACGGGAGATTCTCGATGGATTTTCGATTGCCTGAAGAACTGCAGATGTTGAAGGACACCGTGCGGAAGTTTGTCGATAACGAATTGATCCCCATCGAGATGAACAGCCAGGAGCATAACGAGCTCAGGCCCGAAATCCGCGCGCGGTTAGAGAAAAAAACCAAAGAGATGGGACTGTGGATGTTCGACGTACCGGAAGAGTACGGCGGCGCCGGATTGGGAAGCTTGGCGCAGGTGCTGGTGTGGGAAGAGATGTGCCGCACGGTTGCATTGCCGTCGCGTGGAAGGGGAATCTTCGGACCGGAAATCCGACCTATTCTCTACGCGCTGAACGACGATCAAAAGAAGCGATTCTTATATCCAATCCTCAGTGGGGAAAAGGAGCTGTGCTTCATGCAGACCGAGCCGGACGCGGGATCCGACCCCGGCTCCATGAAGACGCGCGCCGTCCGGCACGGTGACCAGTATATTGTCAACGGCACGAAACGGTTCATCACGGGAGCCGACAAGGCGGACTTTGGCCAGTTGATGGCCGTGACCGATCCGACCAAAGGCTCGCATGGAGGTATCTCCTGCTTCATGGTCGATATGAAGTCTCCGGGACTCAAGGTGACCGCCAAGTACAAGACCATGATGGGCGAGGAGCCCTGCGAGATTGTCTTCGACGAGCTCAAGGTGCCGGCGGAAAATCTCGTCGGCAAAGAAGGCGAGGGATTCAAGCTGGCGCAACGATGGCTGGGTATTGGACGGCTGAAACACGGGGCGCGCGCCCTGGGAGTCGCCGAGCGCTGCATCGAAATGGGCTCGCGTTACGCCAAGCAGCGCGTGACTTTCGGGAAGCCCCTCTCGGAGCGCCAAGGGATCACATTTAAACTGGCCGATTCATACGTCGAACTGCACGCGGCTCGTTTAATGGTCTATCAAGCGGCCTGGAAAAACGATCAGAAGGAGGATATCCGAACTGAAGCCTACATGGCGAAGATGTTTGCCGACGAGATGTCGTTTCGCGTCGTCGATCGCGTGCTGCAAATTCACGGTGGCATCGGTCTGACATTGGACTTGCCCCTGGCGAAATGGTTCGTCGACCAGCGCAGCCGTATGATCACTGAAGGTGCTTCCGAAGTTATGCGCATGGTCATCGCCCGAGAAGTGTTGAAGAGGTACAATTGAGGCTCGGGCATGTCGAAAAGTTTTTAGCCGTTCGATTTTGGGCTAGGCGAGACCTACTATGAAGCAATGAGGGAGGTGTATTATGGAAAAAGCGGAACTCAAGACTTTCGGTAAGCCGGACGAAGTGCGGGAGTTTCCCAAAGGCCGGCTCGAGCTTGTTAAGATCGGCGGCGCGACGGTCGGTCGTGCGGTATTTGAGCCTGGTTGGCGGTGGGCCACGTCGGTCCAACCGCTAGCCAAGACAAAAAGCTGCGAAGCTCCTCATTTTCAATATCACGTTTCGGGTGTGCTCAAGGTCGTGATGGACGACGGGACTGAATTGGAATGCCGGCCTGGGGACGTGTCTCTGCTGCCATCGGGTCATGATGCATGGGTCGTGGGTGATCAACCGGCAGTCGTCGTAGATTTCCAAGGCATGATCGACTACGCAAAGTCTCGCTGAGCGACTTTGTTCGTGCTACTTGTACGTTTTTTGCGATTAATTTTCCTTTGCGAAAGATAGCTCCCAGCGGTTGCCATCGGGATCAAACACGTTGATCGAGTAGTTTATTCCCTCTCGGTGGGGGCGGACCTTCTCGATATTTGCGCCGATATCCTGCAATGCCCTGAGCGCTTTGTCTTTCTCCTGCCACGGAATGTTCAGCGTGTGGTGGGGATCCACTTCTCGTGGCTTGATTGACGCGTCGAAGAGATGCACTTCAAAGTTACCAAGTCGAACATCGACCTCTTTGACTTGGCCGGCTTTGAGCTGCTCTTCGTTTGGCGTTACCCGGCGCACCACTTCTCCGCCTAGCACTCTCGTGTAAAACTCCTCCGCCTTCGAGAGGTCTTTTGCGCTCATGGCAAAAGTTCGGAGTCCTTTGATTTCGAACATAGTCGCCTCCTGTGGTGAAAATATACGCTGACGATATTTCTGCATGAGTAAATTTGTCAAGGAGCTGTAGGGGCAAGTTTGAAACCCGTCCCTTGGATGCCGAGGGGCGGCGGTTTGCAGAATCTACGCGTTGCGTTCTATAGAGCGGAATCGATGAAATCTTCCGTGCGGAAACACCACCGCCGCTCGATCCGATTGAAGGGTTATGATTATAAACAGGTCGGAGCGTATTTCGTTACGGTCGTGGCGAAGGATCGGGCATGTTTGTTCGGTGAAATCGCTCACGGCGAAAGAAGGTTGAACGACGCCGGGCGGATCATTCAGTCCGTGTGGAATGAATTGCCTAACCATTATCCGGGTGTTGAATGCGATGCGTTCGTTGTTATGCCGAACCACGTTCATGCCATTATCGTTCTTGTAGGGGTAGGCCCCCGTGCCTACCCTGACAAAGGACAACCGCCGAAATCAGGGCAACCACAGGGGGTTGCCCCTACGATGGCGTTGGCGGACGTGGTGCATCGATTCAAAACCGTAACCACCAAACGATACATAGACGGAGTCAAAAAATCCGGTTGGGTTCCATTCGTTGGCCGTCTGTGGCAGCGCAACTACTACGAACACATTAGCCGCAATGAAGAGGAATTAACGCGCATCCGCGAATACGTTGCCAATAATCCGCTGCAATGGGAGGACGACCGGGAGAACCCGTTACGATCGGATACGGTAGGGGCGGGTCTGAAACCCGCGCCGATGACAGAACCATGGAAGGTGTAGGGGCGACCGGTCGGTCGCCCTACAACGTCGAATGTAGGGGCAGGTTTCAAACCTGCCCCTATGGTTTTGCGCGAAGAGGCGGAGAATTCCAGAACGTTGACAGAATACCGATGCGGAGTTATACGGCAGGGGGTTGTTAGGACAGGACAGAAAACATAAACAGCGGAGATGAGTGTTTACTATGCTTGGTGGTCATGCAGTGGCTCAATGTCTTCGCAACGAGGGCGTACGCCATGTCTTCTGTGTGCCGGGGGAAAGTCACATTGCCGTACTGGATGGTTTGTGCGGCATGCCAGAGATCAAACTGATCACCAATCGGCAGGAAGGCTGCGCGTGCTTTATGGCAGAGGCCTACGCGAAATCGACGCGTACACCCGGAGTGTGTCTCGTGACCCGCGGGCCGGGCGCGACCAATGCCAGCATCGCGATCCACAGCGCGAAGTACGATTCCGTACCGTTGGTGCTTCTCGTGGGGCAGGTCTCGCGCGCCGCTCGGGGCCGAGAGGCGGGGCAGGAGATCGACTACACCCATCTCTTTGGCAGCATCGCGAAATGGGTCGTCGAGATCAATGAGCCGGCACATGTTCCCCGCGTCATGACGCGAGCGTTTCATCTGGCGCGCACGGGACGCCCGGGTCCGATAGTCGTTTCGCTGCCACGGGACATGCTGGAAGAAAACGCGGACATCTCGATGATCGAGCCCTATCCGCCGGCGCGGCCCAGTCCAGATTCCAAATTGATCGAGGCAGTGGTCGGACGCATCAACGCCGCCAAGAAACCCGTGCTGCTCGTCGGCTCAGGCACTCAGTATTCGGGCGCGAGGCAAGAGCTAATCGATTTTTCCGAGAAGTTTCAGATTCCCGTACTCACGTCCTACAAACGACAAGATGCTTTTCCAAACAGTCATCCCAATTACATCGGCAACCTCTCGAATGCCAATAAGCATGCGCGTGCCATAGTCTCGGACGAAGCAGACCTGCTGATCGTCATCGGCAGTCGTTTGAACCAGCAAACCACCGGAGTATTTTCTTTGCCGCGCTCCGGCCAACCTTTTATCCAGATCGATGCCGATGAACAGAATATCGGGCAAAACTCACGCCCGGATACGGGCATCGTTTCCGATGCCAAATCGGCGCTCACAGTCGCATTGAACCATCCAGGCCCGAGACCCGATGAGAGCCGCGCAGCTTGGATCGCTGAGCACCACGGCGTCCAG
>DASQUN010000068.1:0-2749 GCA_035641275.1 Candidatus Udaeobacter sp.
CGGCAACAATCAAGATAATGAGGTAAATCACTCCGCCGGCCGCCGCTTCAGCCCATTGTCCGACTCTAAAATACTCGAAAAGCGTGACCGGTCCATACTCCTTTCCCGGCGAAGTAAGCAACACCGCGACGTCGACATTCCGTATCGCTTCGACAAAAATATAAAACAATGCGCCGCCGACCGACGGTTTGAGTATCGGCAGGGTGATTTTGAAGAAGACGTGGCGCCACTTCGCTCCATGCACCCAAGCCGCTTCATCCAGCTCTTTGTGAATGTTGACAATGGAACCCGATGCGTTCCTAAACGCATAGGGAAAATAAGCGACGAATAGACCCAATCCCAACGCCCAGAGACTATTGTATAAAGGGGTGCCAAGAAAGACGATGACGAGACCTACCGAAAGCACCAGCGGCGGGAAAGCGAGCGGCAATGTGCCGATGAACTCAAAGATCTTCGTTCCATAGGCTCTCGTCCTGTAGATGGTGAAGGCCATGACGATGCCCGCGAAAACCGTCACCACCGCGATGATAATAGAAAGCACCAGCGAGTTGTACAGACCCGTGACGAAGCTTGGATGCTTCATCACGATGTAATAGTTCGTGAGCACCATGTTCGTAGGAAATTTCATGAACGTATCGTAATCGAAATATGGGATCATCGATACGACGATCAAAACCACAAACGGTATGGCGATACCGGCCACGAAATAGGCGAACACACAAAAAAAGGTTAGGTACTTCCACTTGCCTATATCGATCACTTTCATGCGGTAGCCTTTTCCCGTAATCGTCGCATAGCGCTCCGAAAATCGGGTCGTGCGAATATAGAAAATCAAAGCAATAACCGAAAGGACGATCAAGATGACGCTATACGCCGTCGCCAGGCCCGTATTGAACTCCAAAGCCATGGAGTCATAAACGCGGCTGACGAACACCTTAATCCCCGCCGGACTCCCTTGCAGCACTGGGGTCTCAAACGATCGCAAGCCCCTGAGAAAGTTCAACACGAACGCGGACAAAAACGCCGGTACCGCCAACGGGAAGGTGATCTTTAGCATCGTATTTACCGGCTTGCTGCCGGCGATGTACGCGCTTTCCTCGAGCGACGGATCGAACGACAGAAACACCGGCAGTAAAAATAGATATCCTAACGGGACACAGGCCAAGCCAAAAACCCAGATCATCCCGCCCATGCTGAACGCGTTGAAGATTTGGCGTTCGATACCCAAATACTCCTGTAAGAAATTGTTGAGGATACCGGATTTCGGCGCCAGGAGGAGAATCCAGGCGATGTTCTTCATGATCGGCGGCATGAGAATCGGGTAGAGAGGCATAAGCTCAACCAGCGTCTTGCCCGGCGTGTTGGTTCGAGCGACGATCCACGCCAGCAGCGCGCCCAGTCCCGTGCCGAGCACGGCGGAACCGGCCGCGTAGACAACGGAATTACCAAGCATCGGAAGGATATCACGGTCGCCAAAGACTCGAAGATAGTTCGCAATCGTCAACCCGACGGAAAATCCCAATTTGCCGGTCGTCAGGCTTCTCCACAAAACAATAGCCACGGGCGTGACAATGGCGGCCCCCGCGATGGCGCTCACTAAGAGCGGTACGAACGAGCCCTGACGAAAAGCGAGTTTGAAGGAATTCCAGCTAGTCGTAGCTTTTCCTCGGCTAAGAGTCAGCCAGGGTCACTTCGACCCTCGAGTTTCAATCGGTAACGATCACACTGATCGCTGATTTGTCGATGGACATAAAAATAGTTCCGCTATCCGCCTCGAGCCTGACCATCGGACAGAACTTGTGAGAGGTGACGACGATTTCCCTTGTGCCAACTTGAATGCGGTGGTCGGTCAAGCCGCCGCGGTATTCCCGACTCATCATCCGTCCTTCCAAAACATTGTCCGCTCCGTCCAAAAACCTCTCCTGGCTGAGCCTGATTTCACCCGTACGGATAACTACTTTGCATGCATTGCCGGGTGAAACCGGTCCCGCCGCTAGAGATACAAGCGTCGCTCCGTTCAGCTCTGCAACGCTGACGAGGCAGTGACCGTTTTCAACCCGAAGCACTTTCCCATCCAGAAGTGTCGAATGGCCAATAAAGGATGCAACAAAAGGATGAACGGGATGATTGTAAATCTCGTCGGGCACGCCATATTGTAGAATTTTGCCCGCTTCCATCACGATGACGGCATCTGAGATAGTAAAGGCCTCTTCTTGGTCGTGGGTGACATAAAGTGCGCTAATCGCCACTTTCTTGATCAACTTTCTGAGTTCCACACGCATCTCTTCGCGCAGCTTAGCGTCGAGATTGCTCAGGGGCTCATCCAACAAAATCAGCCTCGGCTCCAAGGCTAAACTCCGCGCCAAGGCGACTCTCTGTTGCTGACCACCACTCAACTGCGAAGGATACCGAGCTTCCCTACCCTGAAGACCGACCAGCTCCAGGGCGGACAAAACTTTGCGCTTGATTTCCCCGTCTGGCAGTTTTCTAAGCTTGAGCCCGAACGCGACATTGCTGAAAACGGTCATATGGGGCCAGAGGGCATAATTTTGAAAGACGAAACCGATTTCTCTCGAATACGGAGGCACTAAGATTCCTCGATCGATGGAGGTCTGAACTTTGTCGGCAATCGAGATCGAGCCAGCATCGGGGATTTCCAGGCCGGCAATACATCTAAGCAAGGTCGTTTTGCCGCATCCGGACGGACCCAAAAAGGAGAGAATCCCCCTATCGAACTCAAAGCTGACGT
>DASQUN010000069.1:0-4132 GCA_035641275.1 Candidatus Udaeobacter sp.
TATTGGGGATCTTGAAGCTTTATTCTTTCAGCCCAAGCTCGATTGTTTTCAAATAGTTTTGGTAGAAACTTCATCTAAATCTCGATATCAGTTAGACGGTCGTCTTGGTTTGTCTATTTTCATTTCCGACCCACCGTATCCATTGATGATCTGCTTTCGCCGAAAACATGTCACGACATGATCGTTGACCATTCCTGTCGCCTGCATGTGGGCGTAGCACACCGTGGAGCCGACAAATTGGAAGCCACGCAGTTTCAAATCCCTGCTCAACGCGTCGGACTCTGCACTCGTAGCGACATAGTCTGTCAAGCGCTTGAACTTGTGGACGATCGGTTTTCCGTCGACGAAGCGCCAGATATATTGGTCGAAGCTACCGAACTCTTCCTGAACCGCGAGGAATCGCTTGGCGTTGTTAATACTGGCAAGGATCTTTGCGCGGTTACGGATGATGCCTGAATTGTTCAACAGCGACTCGAGCTGACGTTTGCCAAATCGCGCGACCTTTTGCGGTTCGAAAGCGCCAAAGGCAGAGCGATAATTCTCTCGTTTCCGCAAAACCGTGTACCAGCTCAAACCCGCCTGAGCCGCTTCCAAGATGAGGAACTCAAAGATGAGGCGGTCGTCATGGACCGGCACGCCCCATTCTCGATCGTGGTACCCGATGTAATCATCCTTCGTGAGATCGACCCAAGGACAACGATCGATCTTTTCCGCTCCTTTTATAGTCATATTTCAGCAGACGGTTGAAAAACCTTTGGAAGGCGTCAATCCTCGCCAAGCCCGTGGCGCCGAGCTTGTCGAGGGATCACCGCGAGCGGAAATTATTTATTGATTCTTTATTGATTTCAATGGTCCATTTCAAAGGCAGCATTCCCGACCAATCGCCTCTGACGAATCCAGCTCAGAATCATGTAACAACTCACCGCCGCCCCAATGTGCTTTAGAGTATGGCCGCTGACAATGTGTCCGACCGAATAGATCTCCTTATCCAGAAACTCGGACAGTTTGGCTCCCGCATACCACCCTATGGCGATATAGAGATTCTCTGTCCGCGTGTATGTTGCCGGACCAAGCCAGAGAAGAATGGGTATGGCTACGACGGGATAAAGCTGGCCCAGTAAATAAGGTCGCAGATCTCCCCTGCCCCATAATTCCGTGAGATGCCAGTAAAACACCGTGGCGGCACCGAGCACTACCAGTGGCATAAACAGTAAGACGCCGATGCGGCGGCTCAAACGTTCGGCTATGATAATGGCGAACAGGGCCATGAACATCATCGCGAGCGGCAGTCGATCCCACACCAAACGGTCATTGTTTGGCTCCCAATGGTAATAGGCCGAGCCCACGCCCGTGAGCGCGACCGCGGCAAAGAGAAACAAAAACAGCCAACGCTCGACGAAATCCGGCAAGCCAGCTTTTGCACCGTCCGATAGGAGATACCCAATCCCCCACCCACCTACGAACAGGAACGGAAGGTTGGAAATGACATTCCAGAAGTTTGGAATACCGAGAAGCGACCGCTTGTCACCAAAATCATGGTACCACTGCGGCTGAGCGATCGGCGGCACAAACCAAAATGAGACCACTACGAGGATGGCCAGCCCGACCAGAATCTGAACCGTTAGTCGGGGCATGACACAACCTGCACGTTTGCTATCGCGTTCGTGTCAGAGAGTAGCGTCAGGCCAATAATCAAGCGCTCAGTCCTTCTTCATGAACCGTTGGTACAGCACCGCGACCCAAATGAAGACGCCCAACAAGAAACTGCCTATTAACAGTAAGAACATCGTCATCGGCAGGGTTGCCGGCTCAGTCCGATTGGCGGTCAGTATGATGTAATGCATTGCGGTAATCATCGCGACCATCAGGCAGCCGAGCCATTTGCCATGGGCGGCAAGAAAACCAACGGATGCTTCGAGCCGCTCCGGCGCCAGCCAGTAATCTCGATTAGGAATGTTGGTCCATCGAGGAATTTTACCCGGCAATATTCCAACGCAGACGTTTATGAATGTTGGCATTCCTAGGAGAAGCGCGAGAGTGAAAAGTAAATAGCCGTTTCGGCTCATCCATCCGTTGGCTTGATTGTCAGCTCCAAAATGGGTTGCCACCGTGTCAGGAAGATCCGCAGTCGTATAAACGATGTACACGACCGCAAAAATTATCAGGCAGATGAGCGTAATCAGTGACCGCGAGCCGCTCTCTTGCATGTCAATTATTCGGCTAGCAGACTACGCCGAAGTGGAGATAATATCCCGCAACCAAATTTCAATAATCAACACCGCATTGCGTGGCACAAACCCAGATAAGCCGTTTTCCCCGTAAGCCAAATGAGGACTGACCCGGACTTTTCTGTAGCCGCCCTTCTTCATCCCGAAGAGTGAATACTCCACGCCGGCAATTGCCTCCCGGCTACCCAAGATCGTTCTATGGTCAACAAAGCGATAAGCGTCCACACTCCTGATCATTTCCGCTGGGAGGAACTCTGCTTGATGTTGGTTTAGCTGAATTTCATCGCCCTTCTTCAGGAATATTTTTACGTTATAAACAACGCGATCGCCCTTTTGCGCCGGCTTGCCGTCGCCTTCGCTTTCTTCAAGAAGTTTAATGCCGTTTTTGATTTTCACAGCGACTTGAAACAAAAAGGATCTACGGAGCTTCGGGCTCTAGCCGGGCGACCCCAGTGATGGGAAACTCTTGTCCAGATACGGGCATGTTCGTGGGCTCAAATTTCTGGCTACGGGCTAATCGTCCAGTGGAACGGGGCGCGACCGATCGGTTAAGAACTGCAATAGAGGCTCCACGTTCGGCGGCATGGTCATATCATCAAAGGACGCTTTTAAAGTCATTCCTTCATCCTCAACCACGATCTCATAGGTCTGAAGATCGCGACCTCGCTGACTTCTCCGCTCGTGAGTCTCTTCCAGCTTGGCTTGCTTGATCAAATCGGTTAGCTTGCTGGCGTCGGCGCTCGGCAATGTGCCGGCGTCGAGATCGCAGCCCATCGCCAAGCCGCCGAAACCACCCGTCTGTCGAAAACGCACCCGCATTGCGTCAGAACCCGACCGCCTTCCAAGCCTTCACGACGGCTTTATGCTCGGCGCTACTGTGTCCATAGAGGGTTGAGGCACTTTCCGCGGTCGTTTCAACCATGTCGGCGAATTCGCTGGTGCTGGTCAGCTTGAGCATGGTCTTGTACCAGATCTGTCCGGCGCGCTCCCATGCCCTTCCTCCGATCTCCATGGCGGTGAGATAAAACGCATGGTTGGGAATACCGGAATTGATATGAACACCACCGTTGTCAGCAGAGCCCGTGTATTTATTCTTTAGATGCTTGGGTTGTGGGTCGGTTCCCAAGAGCGGATCGTTCTCGTAGGCTTTCTCGCTCTTGAACGTTCGCAAAGCCTGTGCGGTCGTCTCTGGACCCATAATATCAGATCCGATTAACCAATCGGCCTTCCTTACCGTCTGCCGCTTCCGCCACTGTTTCACCAGACTCCCAAAAACGTCGGCAAAGTGCTCATTGAGAGCTCCCGACTCATTGGCATAGATCAGATTGCAGGTGTGGGAGATTACGCCGTGACTTAATTCGTGTCCAACAACATCCAACGATTTGGTGAACCGGATGAAAATTCGGCCATCACCATCGCCGTAACACATCTGTTCACCCGTCCAGAAGGCGTTGTTTAGCCTACGCCCCAGGTGCACGCTTGAAATGAGCGTCATTCCAGCATCGTCGAGCGAGTTACGAGCAAAAAGCTTCTTATAGAATTCATAGGTCGTTCCCGAATAAATGAAGGCATCGTTTACCGCCAAGTCCTCGCTTCTGCGATCACTTTCACCACGAATAAGGTGGCCGGGCAAGTCATTGAAGCTGCCATTCTTCACATCGTATACAAGCCGGTGCCTTTTTGCCGCAGGTGAAGGCACGGCCGCCCAACCAGGCATCGTAGCGAGGGTTGCTCGCACGGCGCGGACGGCCGAGGCGTTAGCAATAGCGTCTATCGCCAGCTGTCGAATCCGCGCATCGCTGGAAGTTGCGAGATGATCAAGGATGTGTGGAGGAATAATAGAACAAAACCGGCTGCTACCTGCGGGTACAACTTCCTCTTGCATAAGCATGGTCGAATCCTTC
>DASQUN010000070.1:0-4996 GCA_035641275.1 Candidatus Udaeobacter sp.
TGGCCGCTCCCCAGGCGAAGTCGATTGCGGCCGGCGAGGAAGGGGGTAAAAACGGAAGTGAGATCAGCACCAGGATCAGACCGGACAACTGGGAAAATACCACCACCGAAAACATGGTGGAGCGCTTCGTAGCCAGTCCACCGAGGAAGTCGGCCGCGCCGTAACTGATCGAGGAGAGCACGGCCAACGCGTAACTGAGCTCAGTCATGGCCGGATCGCCCCTGCATATGACTGGGCATGTGATCAACCGTCTCGTCTTAGGTCAGGTTGCGAGAGCAGGGCTTCCACCTCTGCGGCCGCAGTCCACTTATGTTAACTCGATGTCCTTAGTGAAAAACTCGATGGCTGTTTTTCCGACCTGATGGGTGTCGTAGTACGCGTATCCGGCGACGCCGATGGCGCCGATAACCGGCAGGAATCTCCAGAGTCCACCGCGCACGACGCGCTGAATGACTCTTATCCCGATGCTCTCCAGCAGATTTTCCGCGGCCCGCACTGAGACGCGTCGCACGATCACCCTTTCGCCCATGCGCGTCACCAGATCGCGCACGACTTGCGCGGCAGCGTGCCGGAACAAACAATAGATCAGCGACTCTTCGGTCAGTTTCCCTTTCTTGCCGAACACCGCGCCAATATCGGCAACCATTTGCGCTTGAACCCGCCAAATCGCCGCGAGATCCGGAAGAATCGTCAACCATCCCAAAGGTCCGGGCGGCAGGGCGAGGGCTCCCGAGATAGCCGCGGCCTTGACCGAAGCATTAGCGATCAGCTCACGGCTGCGGAAAAGCGCATCGCTCGTTTGTTTCTCGCTACTTGCTGGAATTTCATTGATGGCTCTAAAGAGAATGCCGAAAAGCCTGTCCAGCAACTCGCTCTCGTGTGCGATACCGCTACGGACGGTTGGATTTCGGCTAAAGACCGGGTGGTTTGCCATGCGCACCTCCTCACGTTGCTACCTTCAAAGGCCAAATGAATAAGGGGGAGATAGGATAAGGGTTAAAGTAAAGGAGAGGTAAAGGCAAAAGCATAGTCGATGCACGATTTAAAAATACAGAGAGAGGAGCGTTCGTTTGAAGACGTGGGCATCTATGATGTCCAGCCGATGAAGCTGATCTGGCGACCGGTCTGTTTCTTTTCACGTCGATAGGAAAAGAAATCGGCGGACGTGCAGCTCGTGCAGGGACCGACGGTATAGATTTGTCTCGACGGCACGCCGGCTTGCTCGAGTATGGCGCGATTCAGGCGCCTTAGATCAACATACGTTCTTCCTTGTCGCTCCTCGACGGCCGCCTTAGCCAACGTATGCCATCGTTCGATCAGCGGACGGGAGACATCCTCTTTGATCTCGTAACAGCATGCACCAATTGCCGGCCCCAAGGCAGCCTCAACATGATCGAGCGAAACGCCATATCGATCCTTGAGCAGCTGAACCATCTTTGCCGCAATCGCCGCCAGTGTACCTCGCCAGCCGGCGTGAACCGCCGCCGCGATTTTTTCTTGAGCAGCGACGAAAAGAATCGGCACACAATCTGCGGTTAATACTCCCAGATAGGCATCCTGCTCCCGGGTCACCAGGCCATCACATTCGCCGGCTTCTTTGATATTTCGCTCTGTCACCTCGATGATATCATCGCCGTGGACCTGTCTCATGGTGACAATACGGCCCTCGTGAATGCCCACGGCGCCTTTCATGTCGCACATGTTATCCTTCACATACTGTGGATTATCGCCCGCTCGAAAAGAAAGATTCAAACCGGCATAGGAGCCGACGCTCTTACCGCCGCGCCGACCGAGAAAGCCGTGGAGCAAACCATCGTAGTCATTCCATTGGGGCACCTTGGTCCAGTGTAGTTCCATATCCGGCAATTATTATCGGATCCTTCGCCGCTTTCAAGCGAAGAGAATTCCTGGTCTTGACAGTGAAGGCGTCTCCGAAGAGAATCAGCCGCGCTGCTATCGAAGCGGCGCACGAGGATTGAACGGTGGAACCTACGCGACCATGGGCTACCTGCTATCTCACGGACATCCTGCTGAGCTACGTCCGAGAAAGCCTGCACAAGGAGTCGGAGATTGACGATGCGACCCTCTTTCGGGGTACCGAAGGAATCGAGCTCCCATCCAATCCTCAAGCCTTCTTGGCTGACGTGAGAAACTGGGTTCCCCTTTCGGTCCTCCGGGAGTTAGAACTTCAATGCGAGAAAATTTCCGGCAGAAAGGATATCGCCTACCACGCTGCTAAAGCCTACTTCGTGCCTGGCAAGCGTCCGCTACCATCTCTGTTCGACGTCATTTTGCAGGTGCTGAACGAGGTGCGTTCAGCCCTGATCTTTGCGAGTCTATGGGCGGCATCGCAAACAAACTATTTGAAGCTGCAGACTTACGAGCGACCAGGCCGGGATGGACTGCTTTATATTCTGGCCCAATTCGACTCGAACGTCAGACCCACCATCGGCGCGATCAATCTGTTGAGAGGATTCTGTGAAGGCTTTCCACAGCTCTATCCTTTTGTCGAGAAAGTCACCTGCGCTGAAGAAATCTCACAATTGCGGCTGGACGATATTCTGCGAGAGTTTCCCGATTTTCAAATGGAACGGGAAGGCGATTCGGTCATCATCTATGATCGCGTCACGAAGGCGACCGTTGCGAAAGCGGAACAGGTCCGTTTGCAAACAGAAGCCGTCGCTCTATCGTCCGAATTCACCGGACTCTCATCGGACCACGTGGTCATCCCTCCGCAAAATGGTCGAATTGAGGTCTTATTGCGGGCGGCCGATAAGGCTCAGGGAACGGCTGCAGCGAGCGATGCCCAGGTTTATCGCATTACCAGCCCCGGCGTGATTTCTAACGGATCGCTGATCTATTCCTTTGAGGAAGGCCAGATTTGCGACGCCCCCTATTCCCGTTTCCGAGTGGCCATTGAAGAACAGTCTCTCCCTAGTCAGCAGATATCCGCGGAGCGCCTGCGACGCGAGGTCTCCAGGTTGCTCTTCGAGCACCTGAAGCAGGCAAAGCAAAATCATACCCGCGTGGCTCGCATCAGTGACGAGAAGAGACTCCTGACGGTGGAAAACAACCAGCTTAGGAGAGAAATCGAGCGCGACTATAGTTTCGCCGGGATCATCGGGCGGAGCGAAAAGCTCAAGGATCTCACGTCGCTGATCCGATCGGCCGCAGAAACCGACGTGACCGTTTTGATCCAAGGAGAAACGGGAACCGGCAAGGAACTCATTGCCCGGGCGATCCATTACAACAGTCCGAGATCGGCGAAAAAGTTCGTCGCCGTCAATTGCGGGGCGCTCTCCGAGACTCTTCTGGAAAGCGAACTCTTCGGCCACGAGAAAGGCGCCTTCACAGGCGCCATAACGCAACGAAAAGGGATTTTCGAGAGCGCCGATGGCGGGACTCTCTTTCTCGACGAGATCGGAGAAATTTCAAAAGCGACCCAAGTCAAGCTGCTACGCGTACTCCAGGAGGGAGAGCTCCAGCGGGTGGGAGGCTCCGAGACGATCAAGGTCGATGTCAGAATCGTCGCGGCGACCAATCAAGACTTTGCCCAGCTTATGAAGCAAGGCCAACTGCGGCAGGATCTATTCTATCGGCTCAATGTTTTTCCCATCAGCGTGCCGCCTTTGAGAGAGAGACTCGCCGATATCCCTCTTTTGGTTACCCATTTCATTGAAAAGGGCAAGCAGAAACTGCACAAAGGAATCGCCGCCGTGAGCCGCCAAGCCATGGCGCTCATGATGGCCCACTCATGGCCCGGCAATATCCGGGAGTTGGAAAATGCCGTCCAGCGAATGATGGTTATGAGTAAAGGCGATCTCTTAGATGTTGACGACCTTCCGCCGGAGATCCGCGGCGGCGTGAGCGGTAGAAACTCCCAACCCAGAGACCTTAAAGAAATCGCCCGCGAATCCTCCGAATTGATCGAAAAGAGAGCCATTGTCGATGCGCTGGAGAAAAGCGGCGGCAATGTGACACGAACGGCAAGAAGCCTCGGCATCAGCCGCGCGACCCTCCAGAACAAGATGAAAGCCTATCGCTTGAAAGCTTCCAAAGAATAGCGGATCGGGTTTCGTATCGAA
This sequence comes from Candidatus Udaeobacter sp., assembly GCA_035641275.1. Taxonomy (GTDB): domain Bacteria; phylum Desulfobacterota; class Binatia; order UBA9968; family UBA9968; genus DASQUN01. The sequence continues at coordinate 4,086 of DASQUN010000070.1, forward strand.
GTGCCAACCCGGTTAGGCAGCTCCTTTACCTAAATGCCTAGTCGCCTTCGCAGCCCGCAGCTACAAAAAACCCATCTCATCTGAGGCTCGCCTAAATTCCCCTTCCGTTTCAAAGAGTCAGCTCTTTCCAAGTAGACATAACTTCGCCACGACGGCTTGGCATTGGCGTTGCTCCAGTTGAAAGGCAGCACTCGAAGATCTCTATGGAGGACGACAATGAGCTTATGGATCATAAAAGGATCGGATTTCGTCGATGCCTTGAAGCAGGCGTTCGAAAAGCACGATAAGGCAAACCAGGATTACCTCATGACCGAATTCAATATAGCGGATCATGGCGTAACGAAGCGCCAAAGGTGGCAGTTTATCGATGATCCGCCGAAGGAAAAAATCCCTTCGAAGGCCGTGAGCGGAATCCGCTCCCGTCCGGCATTGAAGCTTTATAGAAAAAAGTCCAATGCTAATCCGAAATCAGCAACATAAGAACGGCCAGGCCAGACGATCTCATGGTGCGCCGAAGCTTTTTGGCTATCTTTCCGCCATCGATTTGAGAAACTGTGCGGTCTCTTGATTGAGGAGAAAACCCGCCTCTTCCCCGGGCGTCGGGTTTGAAAACCCCGCAGATCACCTGCTAAGGCTGTCACGTAAAAGGAAGCCACGTCGAGGCGAACTAACGGGCGACGAAGAGGCGCTGCCAGAAAATGGCGAAACACTGATTTTTGTCTTGAATTCTTCTCTCTTTTCGCTGAAAAATGGGCAAGCTCGCTAGCATGACCGAGTCCATGGGTGAAAACCGATACATCGATCTGCTGAAGAACCGAAGCTTCTTCTGCTTCTTCTGGACGCAGTTCCTCGGCGCCTTCAACGATAACTTTTACAAGATGGTGGTGTCGTTGGTTGCGTACAACGCGGTG
>DASQUN010000071.1:0-8319 GCA_035641275.1 Candidatus Udaeobacter sp.
AGCGATGAGGCCCTTAAGCAGGTTCCCGCCGCTCAGTGAGACGACGAAGGTTACTCCGAGCAGGCCGATCATGAAAAATTCCGGAGAGCCAAATGTAAGAACTAACGGACGAACTACGGGAATAGACACCGCGAGGCAGAAGGCCCCGAAAATAGCTCCCACCAAAGAGCTCATCAGCACCGCCCCTAAGGCACGGCCGGCCTCTCCCTTTTTAGCCATCGGATGACCATCCACGATGGTCGAGGCGGTGGTGGGCTCACCCGGAACGCCGAAGAGGACAGAGGTGATGTCCCCCGTCGTTGCAGTGACGGCTGACATTCCGAGAAGAAACGCAAAGGCCTCGACCGGGGACATCTTGAAGATGAAGGGAAGCATCAGAGCCAGGGTCGTGGGACCTCCGAGCCCGGGGAGAATGCCTACCCAGAAACCCACGGCAATGCCGATAAGCATCAGGCTGAAGGTCGACGGGTTTAAGACCTGGTAGAAGCCTGAGACAACCGCATTAAACATGTCAAACATGGGGCGCTCCTTACTCTCCCGGTCATCCCCGTGCTATTTTGCTTCGAGAGCCTCCTTTAACTTGCCTATCAGGGAGGGGCTCAGCTTAAACAGCCCGAGAACAGTTTTCTCCAGCTCTTCCCCGCTCATGGGTTCTATATCGAGTTTCGACTTTTCGGCGTCTGCCAAGAACTCGCGGTCCTTCATGGTATCCATAAATCCTTTGCGAATGATTTGGACCCTGTCCTTGGGAGTTCCGGGCGGCAGGACATAGGGACGGATGACCGCGCTCACGTCGTGGATGCCCGCCTGGATAAGCTGCCGCGCCTCTTCGGTCTCCGCGTAGTTGATTGCCAAAGGAACTTTCGGCAGTTCCGAATGGGACTCTGGCAATGTCTGCAAGACCACCACCGCATCGCCGGATTCAATCCCCTTGCGCCACGTTGCCCTGATCGAATCCCAGCCCCAACAGCCGCCGGCAAGCTCGCCGCCTTCAGCCGCCAACCGAATGTCTGAGGTGCCTTTGTAACCGGTGACGAGCTGAACGGGCAGGCCGAGAGCAGCTCTCAGTATTTTGGGGATGTCGTCGGTGTTCGACCCCGGCGCGGTGCCGCCCAGTTTCACCGGCGTTTTTGAGGCAAACCATTTTTCAGCACTGGTGATCCCGCTGGCCTTTGTGAGCGCGCAAACGGGTTTGTCAGGGACCGGGCTCCCGACGTATTCGAACTTGCGGGCGTCAAATTCAACTCCCGCGCGCCCCTGGAGCTGTTGCATGAATAGGCCGCCGATGAAATGGCCCATAGTCAAACCATCGGGCTTGGCTATTTTATAGACGTTGTTGGCTGCAATGAGGCTCCCTGCGCCGGTCATGTTCTCTACAATGACATTGGGGTTACCGGGAATATGCTTATGCATATGGCGGGAGATCGCGCGAGCATAGGTGTCGAATCCTCCACCGGCAGAGAAACCTACGACGATTCGAATCGTCTTTCCTTTATAAAAATCCTGTGTGAATGCGGGACTGCCGGACAGCAACATCGTGATCAGTACCATGAGTGAAAACCATAGCTTGTACATACTTTTTGTTCTCCTGTCGTCGCTTGGATTTGCTTCTAACTCGAAGATGAGTTGTTTCATTTCATCACGGAGTTGCCAGAAGCTACCGAATTGGTCATCAAAAATCAACGAGAATTCCCGTCCAAAGGGTCATTGCGCCCGTCGCAAGAGCAATGGCGTTGTGTTGGGCGCCTGGGCCGACTACAATGCCGTTCAGGTCGGGGCAGTTAAGTCCGAATTGCCGAATCATCCAAGCGCCTTGCTTGAGCACTAGCGGAGGTTTTTTATGGCCGATCTGTTTAAGAACTACATCGGCGGACAATGGGTCGAGGCGAAGTCACGCAAGACTTTCGAAAACCGTAATCCAGCCAAACGCGACGATGTGATTGGACTATTTCCCGCTTCAGGGCCGCAGGACGTCGATGACGCCGTCACCGCGGCTAAGCGCGCCTTTCCCAAATGGCGCCTTGTCCCGGCCCCCAAACGTGGGGAAATCCTCTATCGCGTCGGCGAGCTTTTGCGTCAGCATAAAGAGGAGATCGCGCGTATCATGACGCGGGAGATGGGAAAGATTCTCAAAGAAACGCGCGGCGACGTGCAGGAAGGAATCGACACGGCGTTCTATGCCGCTGGGGAAGGACGGCGGCTGTTCGGCGAAACGACTCCATCGGAACTTCCCGACAAGTTTGCCATGTCGGTGCGTACGCCCGTCGGTGTATGCGCTCTGATCACGCCATGGAATTTTCCAATGGCGATCCCGACCTGGAAACTGTTTCCCGCTCTCCTCTGCGGCGACACGGTGGTCCTCAAGCCGGCGGAGGATTCGCCGCATACGGCGGTCAAGTTGTTCGAGACTCTCGAGGAGGCGGGTGTGCCGCCGGGAGTGGTGAACTTGGTCCATGGTCGCGGCGAAGAAGTCGGGGCGGCTCTGGTGCGCCATCGCGACATTAAATTGGTTTCCTTTACAGGCTCTGTCGCGGTTGGACGGGAGATTGCCTCCGCCTGCGGTCAGAATCTCAAACGGGTGTCGCTGGAACTCGGCGGAAAAAACGCCCAAATCGTCATGGAAGACGCGGACCTCAGTCTCGCGGCCGAAGGCGCTCTGTGGGGCGCTTTTGGCACCACGGGCCAACGCTGCACGGCCACGAGCCGACTCATTGTTCATAGAGAGGTCAAACAGAAAGTGACTGACCTATTGGTGGGCCGAGCCGATAAGATCAAGATCGGTGATGGTCTCGACGAAGGCGTTGAGATGGGGCCGCTGATCCATCAGGCGGCGCGGGAAAAAGTGCATGGTTATGTACAAATCGGAAAACAAGAGGGCGGGCGACTGCTAGTCGGCGGTAACATTTTCGAAGAAGGCAACTGGATCGATGGCTACTTTTATCGTCCAACCATCTTCGATCAGGTAACGCCGTCGATGCGCATTGCTCAGGAAGAAATCTTCGGCCCGGTATTGTCCATCATCGAAGTGAAGAGTCTTGAAGAGGCCATCGAAGTTCTCAATAGCAGCGCCTACGGCCTCTCCAGTTCCATCTATACGAACGATGTAGGACGGGCCTTTCGCGCCATGAGAGATATCGAAGCAGGGATCACTTACGTCAACGGTCCTACGATTGGCGCCGAGGTCCATCTTCCCTTCGGTGGCGTGAAAGACACCGGCAATGGCCATCGTGAGGCCGGCACGACCGTGTACGATATCTTTAGCGAATGGAAATCGATTTACGTCGACTACTCCGGCAAATTGCAAAAGGCACAAATTGACAATGCAGAATAGGCGCTAGCTCTACCTTGAGGTTTGCGGGGGAGCCAGAGATCAGATTGAGATACTAGAACAACGATGAAGATTCCGAACATCAAGATCAAACCCCCGGGACCAAAAGCCAAAGAGATCCTCGAAAAGGATCATCGCTACACGGCCCCAGCGTATGGCCGCATTTATCCCCTGGTTGTAAAACGGGGCCATGGCATGGTCATCGAAGACGTAGACGGCAATCTCTTTCTCGATTTCATGGCCGGCATTGCCGTGACCAGTACCGGACACTCGCACCCCAGGGTGGTCAAAGCCATCGAAGAACAGGCGCGAAAGTTCCTGCACATCTGCGGCAGCGACTTTTACTATGAACCGATGGTCGAACTGGTGGAAAGACTCAGCCGGCTGGCGCCAGGTTCGTCCCCCAAAAAGGTTTTCCTAACCAACTCCGGCACCGAAGCCATCGAAGCCGCCATCAAGCTCGCCCGATACAGCACCAGGCGCCAACACATCATCGCGTTCGAAGGCGCGTTCCACGGCCGCACCCTCGGCTCCCTTTCGCTGACTACGAGCCGTTCCTCGCACCGGGCTCACTTCGGGCCCCTTGTGCCGGCTATCCATCATGTTCCTTACGGGTTTGACGGTCACGCTGCGCACAACGTGGATGGCGGTTCTCCGAGGTCCGAGCGCCTTGATGACTTGGAAAAAGTTCTCTTCCGCCGCGAAGTCCTGCCCGACGAAGTGGCGGCCATTTTTGTTGAGCCGATCCAAGGTGAAGGAGGGTACATCGTGCCGGCCCCGGGATTCCTGCCTCGATTGCAGGATCTCTGTCGCCGTCACGGCATTCTTCTGATCTTGGATGAGATTCAGTCCGGTTTTGGCCGCACCGGGAAAATGTTTGCCTGCGAACATTGGGGAATCGAGCCGGACATTCTCTGCGTCGCCAAGGGAATTGCCAGCGGCTTGCCCCTCGGCGCCATGATTGCCCGCAGCGACATCAGCACCTGGACCCGGGGAACGCACGGTTCGACTTTTGGCGGCAACCCGGTGGCCTGTGCCGCGGCGCTGGCGACGATTCAGCTCTTGGAAGGGGGTCTAGTAGCGGACGCTGCGGAAATTGGAAACTATCTTAAAGAGCGGCTTGCGCACGTACAGACGGGCTATCCTGAGATCGGCGCTGTTCGCGGCCTCGGCCTGATGATCGGCGTCGAGTTTGTGCAACCGGCAGCCGACGGCGCGCCTGATGCGAAACGTAGAGATGAGGTCGTGCAAAAGTGTTTTGAGAAAGGCTTGCTATTGCTGGGTTGCGGCGAGGCTACGATCCGCTTCTGTCCGCCGCTGATCGTGACGCGCGAACACGTAGATACCGGAGTTGCGATCTTCGACTCGGCTGTCAGAGAGGCGCTCAGTCGATCGCTCTCTTGAGTTGTAGCCGAAATTTCACAACCTTGCGCCGAAAGTTCATTGCAACTTGGTTTCCAGTTGTTCGATAATTTGTGCTAAATCCGCATCGCCTGGATTGAGTTTTAGGGCGCCGCGAAATTCTTCCAGAGCCTTTTGCAGCATGCCTTTCGCCGCATAAACCCGGCCGAGGTTTAGATAGGGGAAGTGGCGGGGCTCGTAACGCTTGGCTTGTTTGGCTTTTTCCAGCCACGGAACCGCTTCGTCCAGCTTCTGCTGCTGCATCAAGTAGACGCCGATATCATTGTACGGATTGCCGAATTCAGGGTCGAGTTGAATGGCGATCTCGCACTGAGCGATGGCTTCGTCGATGCGTCCCTGAAAGCTGTAGGCCCAGCCCAGATACGTGTGGGCGTCCGCTGTCGGGCAGAGCGCGATGGATTCTTTGTACAGGCGAATCGCTTCACCCAGTTCCTCAGCCATCTGATGGTTCATCGCCTGCTGGATGAGCGCCATGGCGCGTTCTTGATCCTTCTGTGTCGCCATTATTGGCTATTCTAAACAGCTATTACGGTGGATGAAAGCCCGTTCTTCATCATTCTTCTGTTTGTCTACACTCCCCAACCACCGCTCAGTTGGATATTTGCGCCGTTGACGTAGCGGGCTTTGTCCGACAATAAAAAACGAACCGCCGACGCGGCGTCCTCCACGCTACCGACATAGCCCGCGGGGATTCGCTTCGCGGCCGCCTCAAGCTCTTCTCTGGGCGCGCTGCCGGAATCGATGAAGCCGGGAGAAATGGCGTTCACCGTGATGCCATGGGCCGCCACCAGGCGAGCCAGCGAACGCGCCAGCACGAGCAAGCCCACTTTTGTGATGTAGTGAGCCGTGAGCTGAGGTTGCGCGATCAATTGTTCGGCGTTGGCCATGCTGAAACAGACGATCCGTCCCCATTTGCGCTCTTTCATTAGGGGAATTACCGCCTGGCTGAGGTAAAAAACCGGGTGCAGATTGTTGTCGAACATCGAGTGCCAACCTTCGTGGGTTTCGTCCAACAGAGACACCCGATGATAGGGACCGGCGCCGTTGATCAGTGCGTCGACGCGGCCCCATTCGTGATTCACGCGCTCGACCAACGCGGCTGCGGCGTCGGCATCCGAGACGTCGGACTGAAGCGCCAAGCCGCGGACGCCGTGGGATTTGACGGCACTCAGAACTTCGTTGGCCTCCTTAGCGCTGGTGCGATAACAGATCGCGACGGACCAGCCTCGAGCGGCCAAATCCAATGCGACGGCGCGACCGATTCCCCGCGCGCCACCGGTGATGAGGGCAACTCTGTCATTCATGATTAATCCCAGATGCCTTCAGCCGTCAGATTCAGCGATCAGTTCCACCTGCTCCGGAACTGACGGCTGACATCCGACCCCTGAGGGCTCAATCCAAGGCTTGAACTTCTCGTACAACTCTTGAAGTTTGGCCTTGTAATGTTCGATGTTTTCATCGGGATCCTTGGCGTCCCACTGCGTTGCCAGCTTGCAGTTTTCGCTGATCTTTACCTTCGCTTTGCGCCCAGTCACATAATACGAAATTTGGTCGCCCGGCTGATACCGTCGCTCCGATTTGAGCGCCAATTCATAGGGTGCCGCTGCGTTCCGTTTCTTCGCCTTGACCTTAGCCTGATAGCTTACCAACGAATCCTGCAGCGTCTCCGTTTTTACCAACCAAGTGATCTCATTGCGGTGGTTTTCCAGGTCGTCGAGATAGCGGCGATAGAGCATCTGAACCTTTTCGCTTTCTCCCTTCAGGAGCAGCATCAGCATCTGTTCTAACCAGTCGCGCTGGAACAACTCCAACCCACGTGACCGCAGACCCGAGCCTTTGACAAGAAGCCGCCCATGCTCATCCAACAAAGCGTAGTTTTTCATCTTGTAACTGAACATAGCCGGATAGCGCCCATCGAGCTCCAAATCGATCCCTTTGGGAAGCGTCTCTTTCAGATTGGCAATTAATCTCTCTTCTTCGGCAGCGGTTTTGACCGCTTCGGGCGCTATGAAATAGATACCGTCGGTATCCACTTCGATGATCTGGGAGCCGTTTTCTCGGAGCCATGCGACCATGGCTTGAATCAACTCCCTTCCCTTGGCCGTGACCCGATTGGCCGCTTCGAAGTCGTTGAAGTGGCCCATCTGGAAACCGAGGTAACCGTAGAAAGAGTTGATTAGAATTTTGAAAGTTGATTGTAAGGCATTGAAGTAGAGTTTGGCTTCCTCGTCCTGCGCGCTTCGGGAGAGCTCTTTGGCCTTGATGCGAAACCGGCGCAAATCGCGGAGCAGACCGGAAAAGATCCCGAGATCGTCCTTTTTCGGGAGATAATCATAGCCGAGCATGATCGAGGGATACAGGGAGGTCACGTCGCAGTGAAGAACCCGCCGCGCCGTTCCTTGATACTCCATATGCGTATAACCGCCCGCAACTTCACGCCCTTCGTCGGGCCGGGGGACCGCGCGGCGCTGATAGAGATATTCGCGGAGGAAAAGCGCATCGATCTTAGTCGCGTTCCCGCGCAATGGCATGCTTTGATAGCTGTAAGGAAAAATCTGTGCCTGGACGAAATAGCTCGGCGATAATACTTCCGAAATGGCGCGGGTCTCACGCACGGCGTCCAACGAGTGGCGGAACAAGGTGTCAGGATCGTGATCGAAACACCAACTTGACTTATCCGCGGTAACGTAGTTCCGGTCGGCGCTAGCGACGCCGAAATGGCGGGCGAGTTCCTTCAGCTCGGCGGTTTCCAGCTCCCGAGTGGCAATGTCATAGTGCTGAGCAAGCATCCAGGTGTCGATGATGTGCCGGCCGAAAATTTCATATCTGCGATAGGTAATCGTTCGCTCGGCGAGTTGCATGCGGGATGGCTGGCTGCTGATACGAGAGCGATCCCGACCCAGGGTGAGGTCGACTTTATGTTTTTTGGCGCGCCCTTCGATGTATTCGAGATCAAAACGAAACAGGTTGTGGCCTTCGATGACATCCGGGTCCCGCTGCTCAATCTCCTTTACCAGCTCTCGAAGCATTTGAGCTTCGTCGAACTCGTTGCCGGAAATCAGCCGTTCCCAGCCCGTTGAATCCGCGAGCGCCATGGCCGTAATGCGGTCGGACTGGCGATAAGAATTGGAAAACGCAAAGCCCGGCTGACAGTAGGTTTCGATATGAATCTGCATGCGCTTCAATTCATGGAAAGTCATGCCTAAGAACTGCGTTTTTCCAGAAAGCAGCAGAAACTGGTGCAACGGATCGCTCGAATACCAGTAAGGAGCCCCGGAGGCGGAGGGTGTCTTGCCGGTTTTCTTCTGCAGGTAAAATCTCGCCTGCTCCAACTCATCTAGATTGGAAAATAGAGCAAGATGGTTAAAAGCGCCTTGCCCTTCTAGCTTCTGTAGTTCCGCTTCGCCGTTCCAGCCTTGCAAAGGTTTGTCGCCTTGCAAGAGCATAAAAGGACGGAAGGGCAGGATTTCGCTTTCGGTCTTACCCTCAACACGACGAAACAGCTTGACCTGGGTCCCAGCAACTTCCAGCGCGATGAGACCGGGCGTGCTGTCGTGACCGAACAGGAT
>DASQUN010000072.1:0-3834 GCA_035641275.1 Candidatus Udaeobacter sp.
CGCTCATTACAACCGACCGGAATCTGCGCTACCAACAGAACCTCACCGGGCTACGACTGGCAATCCTGGTGCTGCCTACGACGAGCTGGCCGAAAATTCAAGCTCACGAGGAGCGAGTTTCTGCCGCGGTCAACGCGCTCCATTCCGGCGATTTCGTAGAGCTGCCCTTCTAGAGCCGAAGCCTACCGAGTCCTAGTCGTCCTCGGCAGGGAATGGTCATCTTTGTCCGGCCGGGCGACCCGAGGGATCCGACTCGGGCGCCTGAGTTTTACGATCCCACTGTCAACTATCTCACACAATGTCCTGCTCTTGCCATTTCTCCTCTGCCACTCTGTTTCTCCAAAGGGTCTTTGCCGATTCACAGACTCACGAATTGAAGTGAGTTGGGACGCTGATAACGGTTGGTCAATTTCGCTGATCCATTTTGCCTCGACATCCAGTCGACAGGCATCGACCAACTCGCTCCGACACCAGCTCGACCATGGCCAGGTGGTTGCGTTCCGTCCCCCGCTGGCGCCCCCGGAGTTCATGCTGGGACGCCGCGTCGCCCAATAGAGGCTTGCTTCGATCAGGCCCACTTCAGGCGCTCGAGGATCGCGCGTCCCATCACCCAGTCCTTGTCGCTCTCCGTGAGGAAGCTCAGCTCCTCGGTGAAATGGGTGATGCGCTGGCGGTAGCTGGCCTTGGCGAACGAGTTCGTCAGATCGGTCCCCCAGTAGCAGCGCTGCGGGCTGTAGGCATCGAACAGGCGGCGGATGTGCGGATTGACGTCCGGATAAGGATACGGCTCCTTCGACATCAGCGGCGCCGACGACAGCTTGACCGACACGTTCGGATATTTGGCGAGCGACGCCGTGTGCTCGATCGCGTTCGCGATCCGGCCCGCCTGCACGACGTCCGAGGCAACACCCATGTGATCGACGATCATGGTGAGCTGCGGATGGCGCTCCGCGATGCGCGAGAACGCCGGCCCTTGTTCACTCGCCAGGAACATGACGGGAAGTCCGGCCTTCTCGCAGGCCGGCCAGAACCAGTCGGCGGTGCCGTCCGTGAGCCATGCAGCGGCGCCACGCAGGAATGTCAGCCGGACGCCGAGCATCCCCGACTGCTCCTTCCATTTCGGCAGCAGCGTGGCCGATTGCGGATTCTGGAGCGGGATGCGGCCCATGACGGCGAAGCGGCTGGGGTAGCGCTTGACCGCTTCCACGGCATAGTCGTTGCGGTCACCGGGCCAGGACGGCGGGACGATGACGGCGCGGTCGGCGGCCGGCCTCGTTCATCATCGGCACGAACCTCTCGATGGTGAAGGGCTCCGGAAGCTGGGGCTTGGCGCCGGGCACCCATGGCCAGTCCGGCGATTCCGCCTTCCACAGATGGACTTGGGCATCGACGATCGTTCGCTTGCGCGCAGGTTGCGCCGCCATCTGCTGGCATCCCTGCGTTGCGAGAGCCAGACCTGCGCCAAGGGTGCTCTTGAGGAAGCTGCGTCGTGACAACATTGTTTGCTCTCCTCGCAAGTCGTGTTGCGCCTAAACCATTGCAGCCGGGTTTAAGTTGTCAATTGAGCGCGGGCTTTACCTATTCTGCTCGCTCTAAATATACGCCGCCGAATAGCATGAGCTGCGCCCGCCCGGACATCAGTGCGGCGGGAGGGGACCGGCGCCGACAAGCTTCTTGAACAGCTCGATCACTTCAGGCTCACGGGGAATTTCTCTGATCGCCCTTTCGTGATCTTCGGGCATGAGCGGCGTAGGTTCTTCGCCGGTGAGTTTTTTGTGTTCCTTGTGGAATTCGGGGTCACGGTAGGTTTTGCGAAACGCCTCCTTCAGGATTTCCACCCGATCCTTGGGCGTACCCGGCGGAAGGATAAAAGGCGCGCCGGTAAGCCGGAAAGCGCGCTGAAGCTGTACCAGCTTGCGCTCCCGATCGGTTTGGGCGAAGGTCTCGATCTCGGGAATTTGCGGCAAGCGAGGATGCTTTTCTCCCTTGGGAATTTCAAGCACGGCGTGCAGGTCAACCAGACGCTTTTCAACCCAATCGGAGTTTCGGAGCAGAGATTCCACGCTCACCGATCTGGCATCGATCTCGCCGCGAAAAAACGCCGCGTCAAGCTCGCCGCCCCCGTAGCCGGTAACGAATTTCGGCTCCTTCAGACGCAACAGATATGCGAAAAGCCTGCCTTCATTGTAGAGAGAAAAACCCACGGATGAAGCCCCAATCCTGGTACCCGGGATGGCACGAAGTTTTTCCAGGCTGCCGACTCCCCCTTCCCTGCGGCTAAGAAAGACCGTATGAAAGCTGCTGTAAGGCGATCCGAGATAGATCAACTTGTCGAGATCGTAAAGAACACCCGATTCGCCCAGCACGGCCAAGGAAACCATACCGGCGCTCAGGTTGCCGATGGTCAACCCATCGGGGCGAGCCGATTTATAAATGTGGTTCGCCGCCATGCGGCTCCCGCCTCCCGGCATATACTCGTTCACAACGCTCGGGTTTCCGGGAATGTATTTCTGCAGGAAGGGAATCATGGCCCTTATGCGCAGGTCCCCCGTCACGCCCGCATTGCGCCCCTGAATGATCGTAATAGTTTTCCCTTGATAGAATGGCGCTTGAGGATAAGCCAAGGCGGGCAGGAACAACAAAACGGCGACGGCGACACTCGGGGCGAATTCAGTCCTTCTCGCTCTTATATCGACCTCTTTTAGGTCACCGTCCGAGCCAAGTCTGGATCAAACCCCTCTATTAATACCAAGCGTACGCGGGATTAATGCCTTATCCAGAAGCCTGACTTGGTCTGGACACTTTTTCCACGAATCCTCGGATGACGTGGTTGAAGGTCTCTGGCTGTTCACGATAGCAAAAATGACCCGCGTGATTGATAATATGCATCTCCGCGATCGCCGTCCTCTGCGCGATAATCTCGAAAAGGTATTGCCCGCGCCTTAATGCCGCAGTGGGGTCGTTGTATCCCCAGACTAAAAGAGTCGGAGGCGTGAGGCGGCCTTGGAGGATCCAGTTGAGAGATTCTTCTTTCTCGAGCGCGAGCTGCGGTAGAAATTGCTTGTCCTTAAGCCCCTTGTCGTACATTTTGCTCACCGCTTCCCGGTATTTAGCCAGGTTCGCGATCGCAGTGGCCGCATCGAGCCATGTATTTGTAATGTGCGCGCCGCTATAAGAGTAGTGATCTATAATCCAGCGCTGGCTCTCGCGAGTTAAGCGCGGCTCAGGCGCCCGAGCCATAATAGTCTCGGTTTCGGAAGGGCCGGGAGCAAGCGTGCCGCTATCTACAATGATGCAGGACCGGACGATTTCCGGATGTTCAAGAGTAAGACGTCCAACCACGTATCCGCCGCGCGAGTGGCCGATCACGTGCACGTGGTTTAACCCGAGCGTCTGAAGAAACCGGTAAGCGTGTCTAACCGTCGCGGCCATCGTATAATCCTCGTCCCGTTTCGGATTATCGGTATGGCCTTGTCCCAGCTTATCGACGGCGATCACCCGAAACCATTCGGCCAGCCGATCGAAATTCAGCTCCCAGTCGAGCGCGCTTTCACAGGCGTCATTGGTCCCAAGATGGCTGCCGTGAAACAGCACCAACACTTCACCGCTTCCCTTGTCGAAATAGCGTGTTCTAATACCGTCCACATCGATAAAGCGCTCGCCTGTCATACAATTTCCCCCTCAAGAAGAACCCTTCCTGACCTCACCTGGCTGCCGCATAGGCGCGTCACTCCCTATCGTCAACAGGAAGACCGCACGAGAGATTTTCGAACCTTTGGCATTCTCCTCCAATATCATTTTCGCGCGCTTGTAGTCGATATCTTCCGCTTCTAT
>DASQUN010000073.1:0-4705 GCA_035641275.1 Candidatus Udaeobacter sp.
CTCCGCTTTATGCTTGAGTCAATATCGGGGAAATAAAGGATGAATCATGAAAAATGAAAGCAGAAAATGGCGGAACACTCGAAAACGCGGATGAATTATAAAAGCGGAAAGCGAAAAACCGACCTAGTGTAGTGTCTCACGCTGTTTGTAGTTTATCCAAGACGGCCTTAGCGCGACGATACTTAGCGATGATGTCTTCGGCTTTGGCGGTCCAAACAAAGGGTTTGGGGTTTTGGTTGTGACGCTGAATATAAGCTTGGATCGCAGCTATCAAATCAGCGACCGAATTAAAAACCCCGCGTCGAATTTGCTTGTCAGTCAGATCGCGGAACCAACGTTCGACCATGTTGAGCCAGGAGCTCGAAGTCGGCACAAAATGCAGATGGAATCGGGGATGGCGTTTGAGCCACGCTTTGACCTTGGGATGCTTGTGGGTCGAGTAATTGTCCACGATCAAATGCAAGTCCAACTCTGCCGGGGTTTGATCATTAATCAGTTTCAAAAACTTGATCCACTCCTGATGGCGGTGACGATCCATGCATGTCCCAATGATGCTCCCTTCGGTCATCTCCAGAGCAGCGAACAGGGTCGTGGTCCCGTTGCGTTTGTAGTCGTGGGTCACGGTTCCCAGTCGTCCCTTAACCAGTGGCAATCCGGGTTGGGTTCTATCCAACGCTTGAACCGATGTTTTCTCATCGGCGCACAGTACCAGCGCGTGTTCGGGCGGGTTGAGATACAAGCCCACCACATCGATGACTTTTTCAACAAACTTTTTGTCCCGGCTCACTTTGAACGTCTTGGCCAAATGCGGCTTAAGTCCGCTGGCGTGCCACACCCGTTGGACCATCGATTTGTCGATGCCCAGCGTATCGGCCAACGTCCGTACGCTCCAGTGCGTGGCGTGAGACGGCTTGGCTTGGGTGGTCCTCTCAATAATCACAGGTGCCATCTGGTCTCGCTTGCTCGCCTTTCGGCCACCCCGTGGAAGATCCTTCTCGATTCCCGCCAATCGCTTCTGAACAAACCGCTGGCGCCATCGCGACACTTGGCGCGGGTCAATTCCCAAAAGCTCGGCAATGCTTTTGCTTTGTTCTCCTTGTGCTGCCATCAACACGATCTTGGCTCGCTTCATCGAGCGCGTGGGTGTTCGGCGCCCGCGAGACCAACTGCTCAACGTCTTGATTTCACTTTCCGTAAGTTCAATCGGTTGTGCTACGCGCATGGAACTCTCCTCCTCAAACTTATAACACTTAGACGAAGGATAAATCCCATTAATTCAGAGACACTACACTAGCACTACGCGTGACAGGCGCCCTTAGCTTCCATGATGTCATTTACCAGCGCTACACCGTCGAGCACATCCGAGCTCCCCGAGACCGGTGTGCGGTGCAGAATCGGCGATACTAGGCGGCGCCTTGGTGGTCAGAGCTTGTGAGGGATTATGTTAAGGGAAACTAGAAAAGAATCGGGAACAGTGCTAACCCTTTCCGTTCAGGAGAAGCCTCATGGAAGCGGTGGGGCTGATTGAACGGGCCACCAATTGAAGTCGACAGAAAGGGAAAACCCGCGAAGCTAGGAAACAGAGGATGGAATCCTACTCGGAAGCCCTAGGAGAATTCGCCAGCGGCCTGAGACTGTCGGATATACCTGGGGCCGTTGTGGACAAAGCCAAGCTGGTCTTTCTAGATACCCTCGGTATTGCCCTTGCCTCATCCACGATGGATTTTGGCCGAATGGTTTTGAATGTGGCGGAAAAGCTCGGTGGCTCGGCAGTTAGTCGCTTGATCGGTTCGTCTATCAGGGTCGCGGCCGCCAACGCGGTTCTCGCTAATGGAACCTTGGCGCACGGGCTTGATTACGATGACACATTAGAAGAAGCGATCGTTCACACCGGTTGCTGCGCGTGCATGACGGCCATGGCGGTGGGGGACGAAGTCGGTGCCAGTGGCGGTTCGGTCTTGGAAGCGGCGATCGCCGGTACTGAAGTCATGTGCAAGGTCGGTTTGGTAGGACCGGGCAAGTTTCATGCGCGCGGCTTTCATCCCACGGCGCTCTGCTCGACTTTCGGGGCCGCAGCGGCAGCCGGCAAACTCTATGGCGTGAAGCTGGCTCAATGGCCGGATGCGTTCGGCATATGCGGCAGCCAAAGCTCGGGGATTATCGAATACCTTGCGGACGGCACTTGGACGAAACGACTTCATCCCGGTTGGTCCGCCCACGGTGGCGTGATTGCGACCCTGCTGGCGCGCGAGGGTTTCCGCGGCCCTGTCACCGTGTTCGAAGGGCAGCACGGGTTTTACCGCTCGTTTGGCGGGCCAAATGAATATCGGTTCGAGAAACTCTCAGAGTTGGGAAAGGAGTGGGAAATTCCTCGGCTGACATTCAAGTCCTATCCCTGTGGCTCAATCTCTCACCCCTACATGGACTGTGCCCTCAAGCTGAAACAAAAATACTCGCTTAGGGCTGACCGGATCGTGGAGGTTGTCTGCCGCACGGCCGAAGGCCCGGTTCATCGGCTTTGGGAGCCGCTTTGGGACAAGCAGCGACCGGCCAGTCCCTATGGCGCGAAATTCAGTTTACCGTATAGTATTGCGGTAATGCTGGTCCGCGGCCGGGCCGGGTTGGAGGAGTTTACGGACGAGGCGATTCACGATCCGATGGTTCTCGATATGGCAAGCAAGGTTCGCTACGAGCTCGATCCGACGATCGACTATCCGCGCCATTTTTCCGGTCACGTCAAGATCAAACTTGACGACGGCACGGTAATCGAAGAGAACCAAGCGCATCCCCGAGGGGGATTGGAGGAGCCGCTTCCTCCGGAAGAGATCGAGGAAAAATTCCGCGCCAATGCTGGCTTGGCTTTGCCGCTCAATAAGGTCGACGTCATCGTCGACGCGGTCAGACATCTCGAGGAGCTTCCGTTGATTACAGCTCTGACCGATCTCTTGAGTCCGACGTGAACATGCGCGACAGAAAAAATAGTCAGGAGGTAATGAACATGAGAAAGAGTCTTTACTTGTTACTGTTCGCCCTATGCATGGTCCCCGTGCCGGCAGCTTTGGCTCAAGACGCTGCGCTGATTCAGGCGGCGCGTAAAGAAGCGAAAATGGTTTGGTACACGTCCTTGGCCTTGCCTTCATCGACTGCCATCGCCCATGCGTTTGAGAACAAGTACAAGGGCATCGAAGTAGAGGTTCACCGAACCGGGTCGCAGCGCGTGCTGCAGCGGGTCATGCAGGAAGCAACGGCGGGTATAAAGAACGCCGATCTGATTCACACTTCCGATGCCGGCCATTTTGTGCTGCTCAAGGAGAAAGGTTTGTTGATGCAGTACACCCCGAGGGGCGTTGAGAGCTTTCCCGCGGGCTTTAAGGACAAGAATGGCTATTATTTCGGCATGCGGGCCACGCTGTCGGTCATTGCCCATAATCCCAAACTCGTGTCCGACAAGGATGCGCCGCAAAATTGGAAGGACCTGTTAAATCCCAAGTGGAGCGGCAAGCTGGTGACCGCGCATCCGGGGTACAGCGGCATTATCTCGACCCATGTCTTGGCGCTAGTTAATCTATATGGATGGGATTATTTCCGCGATCTGGCAAAAAATAGACTGCATATCGTTCAATCGGCTAATGACCCAGCCGGCGTAGTGGCTTCGGGAGAGCGGCCGGTAGGAGTGAACGGCGCCGAGTATTTCTATTACAAAACCCAAAAGCAAGGAAACCCCATTAAGATCGTGTATCCCAAAGAAGGCGTTCCCCTAGTGGTTTCGCCGGTCGCCATTGCGAAGGACGCGCCGCGCCCCAACGCGGCGAAGCTTTTCAGCGAATTTATTTTTTCCAAAGAGTCGCAACAGCTATTGGCGGATAAAGAGGGCCTCTACACCGGCCATCCCGAGGTTACTTATCCCACAGACAAACCCAAGCTCAAAGATTTGAAAATTCTCTCGGCCGACCCGGACGAGTTGGAGAAACGCAACGCAGAGATCAGGAAGCGCTTCATCGAGTATTTCGGCGCCTAATCGTCCCGTGGTGTAGTGAATCACATGCCTGCTTCTGGTACGGATGCGGTCCGCGGTTCGCCGGCCCCAAGCTGGGCCATCCTCCGGCGGCCGCAGGATGCCACTTGGCCGGTCTGGCTCGGGGCCGCGCTGCTGCTCGTGTTTTTGATGGTCCTTCCGTTAGGCTCGATCTTCCGCGCGAGTTTGTGGGATGAAAAGGGTCTGACGTTTCAAAAATATTTAGACGTCTTCGCCAATCCGACCTTCCTTACGGCGATCTGGAATACCGTGATCGTCTCGTTCTGGGTCGGCGTGATTGCAGTCGTGATAGGCGCGCTCCTGGGCTGGTTGGTAACGCGCACCGACCTGCCCTTTAAAAAGACGGTGCGCGCCCTGGTGATGGCTTCATTCGTAACGCCGCCGTTTTTGGGAGCATTCGCCTGGACCTTGCTGGCCGGCCCCAATGCCGGAGCACTGAACAAGTTCTATCGCTTCCTTACCGGCTCCGAGGACGCGGTCTTCAATATTTTCACGATGCATGGGCTGATCTTCGTTATGGCGCTGTATAGTTTCCCGTATGTCTTCTCGATGATCGCCAACGTCTGCGAGCTCATCTCGTCGGACCTCGAAGACGCCGCGGTCATTCTCGGCGCCAATAAACTACAAACCGCCTGGACGATCACCTTGCCGCTCGCCTTGCCGGCCTTA
>DASQUN010000074.1:0-4846 GCA_035641275.1 Candidatus Udaeobacter sp.
CGTAGCCATTCCCCTTGGCATCTACTCCGCGACGCATCCCAACACGCCGGCCGACCAGGTCACCACGGTTGGCGCATTCGTTCTGTTTGCCGTTCCGTTGGTATGGGCTGCGACGATGGCAATCGTTTTCATTTGCGGCGGCGATTTCTTTTACCTCTTTCCGCCGGGGGGATTGAACTCCCTCGATTTCTCGCCGGATTGGCCTCTCTGGGATCGAATCAAAGACCGAACCTGGTACCTTTTTCTGCCGGTGGTCCTGCTCTCCTACGATGGTTTTGCGGGGTTGTCTCGCTACATGAGGGCAAGCATGCTGGAGGTGCTCGGGCAGGATTTCGTTCAGGTGGCTAGAGCCAAGGGTTTAGCTGAAAGGATCGTGATCTTGAAACATGTACTGCGAAACTCCTTGATTCCTCTAGTGACGATTCTGGCTTCGATCCTCCCGGGAATCATAGGCGGCAGCGTGATTATTGAGACAATCTTTTCTATCCCTGGCTTAGGACAGCTGGGTTACGAGTCGGTCTTGGCACGAGACTACCCTACAGTCATGGCGCTTTTCACGGTGAGCGCAGTTCTTACGTTGCTAGGCATCTTGATCTCAGATCTCCTTCTTTCCGTGGTCGATCCTCGAATCGCCTTTGGACGTCGGGGACAATGAATTCCAGTCACTCCGCAACCGAGCCAACAACTAGCATCGTGACGCGCAGATCGTCCGTGACGGGCGGCACAACCGCCGGACTGTGGTCTTATGTTTGGCAACAGTTTACACGTAATCGGATCGCCTTGTGCGGCTTCTACGTCGTTTGCCTCCTGCTTGCTATAGCGTTATTCGCGGATTTTTTGGCGAATGACCGGCCCTACTATTTGTCATATCGAGGTAAGACGTACTTCCCGATCCTCAGGAGCTATCTCGTGAGTGCTGGTCTGGGGCGCTGGCCCGCAGAACTGCTCAACGTGGATTTCAAGAAGCTCGATGGCGCCGCGGCAATCTTTCCGCCCGTTCCTTATCGTCCGAGCAATATTGACCTCTTCGCACCGTTTGAAAGCCCCTCCGGCAATCACTGGCTCGGCACGGATAAGCTGGGGCGTGACGTAATGGCAGGAATGATTCACGGGTCCCGGATATCACTTTCAATCGGATTCGTGGCCATTGGACTCGCGGTCGTCATTGGTATGGTTCTGGGCGCCATTGCCGGATACTTTGGATCGTGGGTAGATTTGGCAGTGTCGCGCTTATTCGAAATCATGCTGGCCATACCCACTTTTTTTCTGCTGATCACGGTCGCGGCGCTCTTGCCCCCGAGTATTTACCTCACCATGATCATTATCGGCGCGACAAGCTGGGTAGGAATCGCACGGTTTACCCGAAATGAGTTTTTGCGGATTCGTAATCTCGATTATGTCACTGCTGCGATCGCGCTCGGAGTTTCGAGCCGCAAGATAATGTTCAAACACATCCTACCCAACGCCCTTGCGCCGGTGATTGTTTCCGTTGTCCTTGGAATTGCAGGTGCGATTCTCGTCGAGTCTAGTCTGAGTTTTCTCGGCATCGGCGTACCCGCCGAGCTTGTCACTTGGGGCTCCATCTTGCACGAGGCCAGCAGCGCTACCTTCGCTTGGTGGTTAGCGGTCTTTCCAGGCTTTGCGATCTTCATCACTGTGCTCGCTTACTATCTCGTCGGTGAAGGGTTGCGCGAGGTTCTCGATCCTCGCCTGCGGGGCTTGCGCTAGTCACGCGCTTTCTGTTAAGTCCGTCCCAAGCTTAACCACACATCGTCATAGGAGAATTTCACATGAAGGGCTTGAGCGTTCTTGCCTTTATGCTGGCCATTTTTCTCTGGCCGGTCTCGCCTGCGGCTCAAATCAACAAATCGATCTACATTTCTTTGCCGGGACCCGGCAACGTGCAGCATTTGGCGTACGTGGTCGCGAAGGAGAAAAAATTCTACGACGAAATGGGCCTGACCAACGTGAATATCGTCGTGCTGCGCGGTAATGCCATGAATGTTCAGGCCCTGATCTCCGGCAGCGTGCACTATTCCTCGGCGTTCGGCCCATCGATGCAAGCGATGTTTAAAGGCGAGCCGGTTCGGGTGTTGCTCCAGATCTTTAACCAGATCCCGTTCGGCTTGATTACCAAGCCCGAGATTAGACGCCTGGAAGAATTGAAAGGCACAAAAATCGCGGTGACTTTCGGCGGATCCACCTACAGTGTCTTGCAAGCGTTATTCGCAAAATACGGTTACAACGAAAAGTTCGCCGAGTATCTCAATATCCCCGACAATGAAGGCAAAGCGATCGCGCTCATGCAAGGCCGCGCCGCGGCGGCGTTAATGGCGCCGCCGACCGATAGGCCGCTGTTGAAAGCGGGTTTCAAACGGCTCGTCTACATTGGCGACGAATTCAAAGATGTCCCGTTTAGCGCGTTGCAGGCGATGGCGAAACAGATCCAGGACGAGCCGGACATGACTCAAAGAATGGTCACTGCCGTAATGAAGGCGCTTTACTGGATTCGCGCCAATCGCGACGGCAGCATCGACATTATCATGAAGAACGGCAGATTGGATCAGCGGGAGATTGCGGCATCATTGTACGACCTCATGCGTGACGCTTACATTCCGGCGCTGAGTCCTGAAGGGGTTTACAAACGGGCCGAACTGGAATTTGCCGTCCTGAAGGAAAAGCCGAACTTCAAGCCTGAGCGGTTCGTCGACGATCGATTCTATAAGGCGGCGTTGAAGGTCCTCGCTAAGGAGCCAGGGACAAAATCGTAAAGGGAGAAAGGACCATGGCGGAAAAAACTCTCGAAGCAATCAAAGCCGATATTTTGCGCCGTGCCGGACGGATCAATCCCTTCGAGCGAGTAAAAAAGGAAGACGTCGAGCAGGTGGTCCAAAACCTTACTGGTCTCGATCCTGATCTCTGGGGCCGCGAGTGGGCCAAGTTTGGCGCAAAGTACGAAGCGCTGGCCGAAGAGCAGGAAAGATCGGGCAAGAAAAAGGAAGCCGGCGAAACCTACTATCTGGCCTACGAGTATTATCGCGTCGGACGTTATCCGGTTCCGAGCAGCCCGGAAAAAATGAACTGCTACAAAGGCGTGCTTCGAACGTTTCTCAAGGCGGCCCCTTATCTCGACCCGCCGCTGGAACGGGTGGAGATTCCATTCGAAGGCAGGAAAGTAGTTGGCTATCTGCAAATTCCAAAGGGACTGAGCCGGCCGCCGGTGGTGATGCACTGGGGAGGTGTCGATGGATGGAAGGAAGACCGTAGAAGCAATAGCGAGCTTTTGCACAAGGAAGGTTTGGCGACCTTTACCATGGACATGCCCGGCGCGGGTGAGAACCCGTGCCTCGGCCAAGAGCCCCGGGCGGAACGCACATTCTCCGCAGCTATCGATTACCTCGAGACTCGCAAGGACATCGACGGCAAGCGCATCGCTGTGATGGGCGGCAGCTTCGGTGGTTACTGGGCAGCCAAGGTGGCGCATGTCGAGGCGAAGCGATTGAGGGGCGCCGTGAATTGGGGTGCCGGTGTTCACCGCACCTTCCAGGAAGAGTGGCTGCGGCCGGCGCTGACGGTGACGGCTTCGCAGTACCTGATGGGGCCGACCAGTTTGCTCGATGCGCGATCTTATATCTTTGGCGTTAAGACGCTGGAAGAGGTGCTGAAAATCGCCCCGAGTCTTTCGCTGGTTACGCAGGGAATCATTGATCAACCCTGCGGGCCACTGCTCTGTATCAATGGAAAACTGGACGATCAGCATCCTGTAGAAGACATTTATTTACTGCTTGAGCACGGCACTCCGAAAGATGTTCGGATCATCGCCGACGCGGGCCACATGGGCCGCAAGGCCGGGCAACCCAACGACGAGGTCCAACAGATCGTTACCACGTGGCTCAAGCGGAAGCTTTCCTAGCCGAAAGGAGAACGCATGGCTCGCATCGCCACGATTGATAAGAAAGAGGAGTTGGCGCCTGAGTTCCAGAATGTCTACGACGCCATCGCCCAGAGCCGGGGCGTCGTGGGCGGGCCCTTTTTGGCACTTTTGCATAGTCCGGAGCTCGCGGGCCGGACCGCGCATCTGGGTAGTTACGTAAGGTTCGAATCGACTCTCGATCACAAAATTCTCGAATTGGCAGCGCTGGTGGCGGCCCGGGAGCTTGACTGCAAACACGAATGGGCCGCCCACAGCCATCACGCGCAAAAGGCGGGGATTCCGCTTGAAACGATCCGGGCCGTCCATCAGCGCAGAGAAACCGAGCATTTCTCCTCGCAAGACGCACAGATCGTCAGCTACGTCCGGGAGCTGTTGCATTCGCATCGGGCGAGCGAGGCTACTTTTCAAGCGCTCTACGCCCGGTTAGGGGAACGAGGATTGGTCGAGCTCACCGCTACGATCGGTTACTATGCGATGGTCGCCTGCACGCTGAATGCCTTCGACATCGCGACCGCCACCCCGTCCGACGACTTAACGATCTGAGGGAGAGTCGTCGATGTCCCGCCTGGTAAGGGCCCTGACTTCTGTTTAGAACGAGGGCCGAGCCATGGAGAGCGCGGGTACCGATGCGCGGGTGTCGTTCAGGTCCGGGCTGTAGTAAGAATCACCCTTGGAGGAAAGGACTGAAACAGATGAAGCTTAAAGATCAGGTTGCTGTAATCACTGGAGCCGGAAGAAACATCGGCAAGGCGACGGCGAAGCTCTTCGCTTCAGAGGGAGCAAGAGTCGCCGTGGTCGAGACGCATCAAGGTCGAGGTCAGTCGGTCGTTGACGAAATCAGCCACGCGGGCGAGGACGCCATATTGGTCCTCTGTGATGTCTCGAAATCGAGTGATGTTCAGGAAATGGTGA
>DASQUN010000075.1:0-3224 GCA_035641275.1 Candidatus Udaeobacter sp.
ACTTCCATGCTAAATTGAGACAAAGAACTCCGGGTGCTGTCGATGAACAACTGTTAAGGCAACACGCGAGGGAGGAAGCCAGAGAGTTTGTTAGCAAGAACGGCACAATGAAGCGGGGGAGAAATCTTGAATGCCATCAGCTTCAGGTCCCGGAAACCGACTCTCGGCTGCGCAGAGCACTCAGAAAGATACGCATAATTAACTGAGTAAGAAAAGCCGCAGCTGGCATTGACTGAGATACGCAAAGTAGCGCAGGATGAGGTGTAAACGGAAAATTCGCAAACGTATTTGCTGCTTTGGGCGGCGCGAGTTGAAAATTACAGTCGACCAAGACACAGCGCCGCCACCTTGTGGCGGCGCTGGTATTTAGGGGAAACAGGAGAGCCTGTGCAAGCCTTCCCAAGGCCGAACACTAACGCGCGGGATTAATTTCGCCACCAATTATGCCATCTCCACCAGCGATATCGGTCCCGGTTCAACTCCCGCATGTCTTGCCGAATTTCTCGCCGGTCGTGCCAGATTCTCGCCTTATCGCGCGCGAGCTCTTCCGCGCTTGCGCCGTTGCGCCAATCGCGGCGAAGTTCTCTCTGATGATGCCGAAGCTGGCGCCGGTCGTTATTCAGCTCGCGCCGATCTTGGCGAATCTCCGCGCGTCTCTGGTCGCGCCAGTGCGTCGCGGAGACCGGGGTTGTTACAGCAAATAAAGTTCCGAGAACCAACGCACTTGTAATGACTAGGTTTGATTTCTTCACCTGATCCTCCCTTTGATTTTTACCTTGTGACTATTTAGACGCAGCGATTGCTTCAAGGGTATATCGCTGAAGCTCCCGGATGAATTTTTGTGTGACCAACGAGACCGTGAGTAACAATCGGACACCGTGTCTCTTTTTTGGAACACTGCTGAATGTTTTTTCCTTTCCTTCTGGTAGCCATCTGTCCATCGGCAGGCTCGCGAGTAACCGGTCGGTAAGTATATGCTAGAGAAATCGAAAAATCATGTTTTCCTGTAAGCACTTCGTTTATCTGTCTGGATATGGCATGAGGCTTGCTCACCTTCGGAAGGTCTGCTGCGAAGAGGCGGATCTCTCGCACGAGCACGACCTAAAATAAAATAACGGAAATAGTGCTTTTGTCTCTTGAGGAGAAGACTATGCCCAAAATCATGATACGGTTTATGACGCTGCTGTTGGCAACATTAACCAGCTTTAGCTGCTCTAACAGTAAAGCGGACAATCCTCCAGGAATTGCAGGGAGAACGGCTGTTTCGGCCTCCAGTAGCACGCCAGATTTTGTGACGTTGGCGAAAAGCCTTCGACCTGTCGTCGTGAATATCTCAGCCATGCAGGCGCCCCGACAACCGCCACGTGGTCCAGAATCTGAGCGCTTGCCACCTGGTCCCGGAACTCCCGGAGCTCCCGATCAGCAACGAGACCCTATGGAAGATTTCTTGGAGAAATATTTCGGTCGACGAGCACCACAGGGTGACGTTCAGCAGAGAAGTCTTGGCTCGGGTTTTATCATAGGATCCGACGGCTCCATTTTGACGAATGCTCACGTTGTTGAGAATGCCAAGAAAATTGTCGTGAAACTCTCTGACAAGCGAGAGTTTGAAGCCAAGGTCGTGGGAAAAGATCCGAAAACCGATGTCGCCGTGATAAAAATCGACAGCAAGGAGAGTTTACCCCAGGTGCGACTGGGAGATTCAGATCGGCTTGAAGTAGGGGAATGGGTAATGGCAGTCGGTAATCCGTTCGGCCTGGACAACAGCATCACCTCCGGCATCGTTAGCGCGAAAGGACGCCACATCGGCGCTGGTCCTTACGACGATTTCATTCAGACCGACGCGTCAGTTAATCCGGGAAATTCAGGCGGACCATTAGTCAATGGGCGAGGGGAAGTCGTCGGTATCAATATCGCGATCGTCAGCCAGACCGGAGGCAATGTCGGAATAGCGTTTGCGACGCCTATCAATTTGGTCAAAGAGGTTCTCTCTCAGCTCGCGACTAAAGGCACGGTGACGAGAGGTTGGGCGGGCCTTGCCATTCAAGAGGTCACACCTGACATAGCCGAAGCCTTCGGCCTTGAAACACCTCGCGGCGCGCTCGTGGCGGGAGTAGTCAAGGGTGGGCCCGCGGAACAAGGGGGCATTAAGGTGGGAGATATCGTCACTGAGTATGACGGGCAGCAGGTCAAGAATGCTAACGATTTTCCATTGATGGTTGCGCGCACTCCGGTGAATAAGAATGTTCAAATGAAGGTCGTTAGAGAAACCAAAGAGATGGCCATGTCGATCACCGTGGGTGAACTAAAGGATGCTCAAACCGGCGGAGCAGGTAAAGGGTGACTGAATCGGATCGAACCTGCACAAAAGCGCTCATCGTGAATGGCACGCCGGTGAATCTGACTGTGCTTCGCCTCGCATAACATACGTGCGGATCTCAAGGGCGTCGGTCTATCCGGCGCCTGGCCGTTTGAGTTTGTGAACGAGTGCGTAAGTTTCTGCACGTTCCGCGCGAACTTCATCGCGCGCTTCAAGTGATTTCTTAACACCCTTTTTCCATAAAGATAACGGCGCCAGTCATCCCAATCATTTTCACTCTGGTCGTGGGACGATCCTCCACTAAGCTGGCTATCGGGCTTGGGTTCGTTCCCGTCTAGGTCATGCACGGACTAGCCGATAATCGTTGGCTTTTGCAGCCCTTCAGCGGATGCGATAAAAGAGAAGACGCCATGCCGAAGGAGGGGTTTATGAAGAAGATTGAAAGAATCCTGGCGCCTACAGATGTTTCGGAACTGTCTCGGCTAGGATTGGAGTATGCTTTGGAGTTAGCCAGAGGATGGGGGGCGGAAGTGATGGTATACCATGTTGCCAATGCTGCTGAACTCGCGAACTATAAGGCTTCTTCACTCGAAGATCTTTTGGAAAAGCACAAACGTACGCTTTCCCAGTTTTTGAACAAGCATTTTTTCGATTTGCTTCCACTGGTTGAGGTTCGGGAGAAGGTGGATGTTGGGACGCCGGCAACGAGAATCCTGGAAACAGCGGAGAAGGAAGGAAGTGATCTGATCGTGATGTCGACTCACGGTAGAACCGGCCTTGGCCATGTTCTGATGGGTAGCGTGACCGAACAGGTTGTACGGAATGCCGTTTGCCCGGTGTTCTCCGTTCATCCTCCGCGCGCGCAAAAAGGGAGAGAGACATGATCGTCGTGTCAAACCGAATA
>DASQUN010000076.1:0-3235 GCA_035641275.1 Candidatus Udaeobacter sp.
ATTGTCGCGATGCTCATTCTCGTCATTTTCTTTTCCTGGCTGGGTTTGAGAGAAGCCTTTAAAAATGACAAGCTGATTGACGAGGGCAAGGAAGACGAGATCCCCCGTGAGATGTGGAAATAGTCGATGGTGAGATGGTGAGAGGTTGGCTAGCGGTATTAGCCATCCTTGTGGGGGTTGAGGTTTCTTTGGCGGCGGATTCAAGCTCGCCCCTATTAAATGAAAAGCGATGGGAGGAAGCACGAAAATCCTTAGCGTCGGGTAACCCGGCTGAGGCGAAAACGGCGTTTGAAGAGCTGCTCAAAAAGTACCCTCAAGAAGCTGACCTTCATTTATTCTTGGGAATCACCCTGCTCCGGTTGCGGGAACTCCACGCTGCCGAGGCTGCGGTAAAAAGAGCACTGGCGGTTGACCCTAATCACGTCGAAGCCCGGACGCTACTCGGCTGGATCGACTCAGACATTCACGGCGATTTCGATTCAGCCATCAAGGAATATTCGAAAGTCGTCGAGCTACGGCCGGATCTGGCCGAGGCTTACAACAATCTTGGAGTGGCGCAAAAACGAAAAGGGGAGTTAAACAAAGCGGCCGAGAGTTTTAATAAAGCCCTCGAACGGCGACCCGATTTTACTCCGGCTTTGAGCAACCGGGGTTGGATTTTTGCTGAGCAGAACAAATGGGCCGAAGCCCGTCAGGATTTCGAGCAGGCACTAAAGCTCAGTCCCCACGATGACGGAGCGCTTTACGGACTCTCCCAGTCACTCCGAGAGACGAGGGATTACGCCGGAGCCCAGAAGGCTCTCAGCCAATTGATGTCGAGATCGCCCAATTTCGTTTACTGGCTCGAGTGGGGGCGGATTGGACTGATTCGGTACTGGTGGGTATTGTTACTAACTGCGGCAGCGTTTTTTCTCAAAGGGCGTTTTCAAAAAGTGAGGAATGAACCACATGGCAGCTGAAGCGACGAAAAAAAGGAAAGGCACGGCACTCTTGGCCGTGATGGACGAAAACTGTTCGAGCTGTGCGGGCTCACCCATATGCGAGGCCCATTGTCCGGTCGACGATTGCATCAACCTGTTGTATGAAGAACTGCCCCAGGGCGGTTTGAAGCCTTACCGCGTGTTCGTGGATAACGAAAAATGCATCGGTTGTCAGATGTGCTACAGCGATGATCTGACCAAGGTCCACCAACACAAAGAGACCGGAGAGACCTTCTACGAATATGCCGGTCGGTTTTACGACAGCAATAAAAAACCCATTGAACCCGATGCCGTGCCGAAAAAATTCCAACTCCAACTGATCGGTACCGAATCGGAAGACCGGTTGGACAAAAAGATTTGTCCTTGGGACGCCATCAAAATGTACGAGTACGAGGAAGGGCTGGAAGTTGCGGAGTTGTTCTATGACCAATCGAAGATCAAGCAGATCAACGGCCTTTTCGTGATCGATGCAGAAGAAAAAGAGCGGTTGGAAGAAAAGCAGGCAGAACTATACGACTAAGGAATTCGGCCGCGGTTAGGGGTTAACATGGCGAACAAAGTCGAGATTACAGAAACCGTCCTGCGTGATGCCCATCAGTCGCTGCTGGCGACCCGCATGCGCACGGAGGACATGCTGCCGATTGCGGAAAAGCTGGACCGAGTGGGCTATTGGTCGTTGGAAACTTGGGGCGGGGCGACGTTCGATGCCTGTCTACGCTACTTGAAAGAAAGCCCGTGGGAGCGCCTGCGAAAGCTCCGCGCGGCGATGCCCAAGACGCGCTTCCAAATGCTTGTGCGCGGCCAAAACGTCGTCGGCTACCGAAATTATCCGGACGATATCGTGCAGGCATTCATCCAACGCGCCGCCGACGAGGGTATCGATGTTTTCCGGATCTTCGATGCCATGAACGATGTCCGGAACATGAAAACGGCCATCGACGCAGCGCTGAAGGCACGCAAGATCGTCGAAGGGACGGTCTGCTATACGATCAGCCCGGTGCACTCGGTCGACTATTTCGTGCAGGTGGGAGAGAAATTGGCGGCGATGGGCGTGCAGACTATCTGCCTCAAGGACATGGGCGGGCTGCTCGCTCCGTACGTTGCCTATGAGCTGGTAAAAAAATTGAAATCGCGGATTCCCCTTCCCCTGCATCTCCATTCTCATTGCACGGCCGGACTGGCGCCCATGAGCTACATGATGGCGATCGAAGCGGGAGTCGATATTGTCGATACCGCATTGGCGCCGCTATCCCAGGGTACATCGCAGCCGGCCACCGAGCAGATCGTGGCCGCCTTGAAAGGAACGCCTCGTGATACCGGCCTGGACCTTAGCGCTCTGGACGATATCGCGGACTATTTCTATCAAGTGCGGCGGAAATACGCCGAGTTCGAGAGCCCGGTCAACAACCAAATAAGGACGGACATGCTGCTCTCGCAAATCCCCGGCGGCATGTTATCGAATCTGGTAGCGCAGCTCCGACAGCAGAAGGCCGAAGACCGGCTGGACGCGGTGTTGGCCGAAATGCCGCACGTGAGAAAAGATCTGGGTTACCCGCCCTTGGTGACGCCGACGAGTCAAATCGTCGGTTCGCAGGCGGCGCTCAATATCATGACCGGCAAGCGGTATTCCGTCGTCGCGACGGAGACAAAAAATTACGTCAAGGGTCTTTACGGCGAACCCCCCGGCGCCATCAGCGAGGAGATCAGAAAGAAAGTGCTGGGAAACCAGGAACCGATCAGTTGTCGTCCCGCTGATTTACTCAGGCCCGGCCTGGATCAGGCGCGCCAAGAAATAGGCGGCCTCGCCACGACAGAGGAGGATGTGCTTTCGTACGCGCTGTTTCCAGAGATCGCCAAAGAGTTTTTTCTCTCGCGGGATGGGCACCAGAATAGGCAAGAGACGGAAGCCGCTAGATAGTCGTAGGGGAGGGTCGCGACCGTTCCCGGCTAAACGATCTTGTTCAGCGGGTATTCGATAATTCCCACTGCACCCGCCTGAATCAGCTTGGGGATCAGGTCGCGCACCACGTTTTCCGCAATCACGCTCTCCACCGAGTACCACTTTACGCCTTTGAGCGCGGCAGATTGATACAGGGTCGCAATCGTCGGCGCGGTAATGCTCGGGATCAGTTGCACCACCTGGTCGAGATCAGTCTCGGCCACGTTCAGCTTGATGCCGACTTTGCTCTCGGCGGCAAGAGCGCCCTGGAGGAGCAGCTTGATCTGCTCGATTTTCGCTCGCTTCCATGGATCCT
>DASQUN010000077.1:0-3244 GCA_035641275.1 Candidatus Udaeobacter sp.
ATCCTATCGGCAAGCGCTTGCTCCCGGTGGACGGGTTTGTCGGTTAGCACCGGATCGGCACGCCGACTTTCAATCCCTATTGCCTGTCGCATTCTCTTCATCAAATCACCTTATCCGCTCTGGCCAGCACATTCGGCGGAATGGTCAGACCGATTTGCTTGGCCACCGTCAGATTGACGATGAATTCGAACTTCTCCGGCTGCTGCGCCCCGGTGGGTGGAACAGTAGCGAGCAGGAAACCTGCCAGTAACCAGACTACGATTCTCTTGCTCTTGCGTTATTCTCCCGACTCTTGTTGACGGCTATGCGCTGACGGTTGTTCATTGATCACGCGTCGGTTCGAAGCTTGACACAGGTAGCTACCGGAAGCTACATTAATGTCCATGAGAGCGGTAGGGCTAAAGGTACTGAAGAACAAGCTCAGCGAGTACGTGCGTCTTGCGGAGCAGGGCGAAAGCGTATTGCTCACCGACCGCGACCGAGTGGTCGCCGAACTGTCGCCGCCCCAAAAGAGTCGGAGCCCGATCATGGCCGACGCCTTGCTGGCAGAGGCTGTGCGGCAAGGCTGGATCACGCCTCCGGCGCTGGCATCATCCACTCCCCCGCCGCGAAAACCCGTCACCTCTTTCCGCAAAGTCCAAAAGGAACTCGAGCAAGACCGGAGCGACCGTTGATTTATCTCGATACTTCGGTCGCGCTGGCGCATCTTTTGGCCGAAGACCGCGCCCCCACCTGAACGCCTCTGGCAAGAACCGCTGATCTCTAGACGGCTGATCGAGTACGAGATTTGGACGCGAATTCACGCGCGCAAACTGGCGCGATCGCACGCGGATGAAGTCCGCGCGCTGCTCAGTCGGCTGGCGCTGATAGAGCTCGCTCCGCCCGTGTTGACGCGGGCACTGGAGCCCTTTCCAAAGGCGGTTAGAATGTTGGATGCCTTTCATTTGGCGTCGATTGACTTTCTCCAAAAGCAAGGACAGTCCGTAACGCTCGCCAGCTATGACGACCGGCTCATTAACGGCGCCCGCGCCCTTCGGTTTCCGCTCTACAAGCTCTAGCCTGGCGCCTGTTGTCACCTGATCACCCGATCCGCTCTCGCCAGCACATTCGGTGGAATCGTCAGGCCGATCTGCTTTGCGGCTTTGAGGTTGATAATGAACTCGAACTTCTTCGGCTGCTCCACCGGTAAGTTGGCCGGCTTCGTGCCTTTCAGGATCTTGTCGACCATTGACGCTACTCGGCTGTAGGGTTCGGCTTGGTCGGCCCCATAGGACATTAATCCGCCGCTCTCGATAAAATCTCGCCGGTTGTAGATCGCCGGCAGTCGATTTCTTGCCGCGAGGTCCGCAAACAGTGCTCATGTAGTCCGAGTATCGTTTTGTGACGGAGCATTCTTCACAAGCGCTACAATGGCGATGGCGGCACCAACCACAATCGGCGCTGTCAATCGGTCCCGATGGCCGGCTGGCCTTGGACCATGCCTGTTTCGGAGAACCGGCTTCGATCAGAAAAACGCTTGTCATCCGTTGTATAGGTGAGTCACCGTCGGGGATTCCTGCGGTCTCGCAGATGAACCGCATAAAACGCCGATCGCCGTTCGTTCCTCCACGTGAGCCTTACGTTCGTGTTTGCTCACCTCAGCTCCTCAGGCTGCGCTGATCCGCCAACAGTTGCTGTCTGATATTGAACAATTCGAAAAAGAATTATGGCCAGGCACCGCAGACAAAAAAGAGGGGGCAATTCAGCTAAATTGCCATGGTTTGGCGGGCTTACGATCGACCACTGTGCTTACTGACATGAGAATGTTTCGATTTTCTCCAAAGACGTCTTTACACCAGCCTCGTAAGCTATCTTATTCCAATCAGAGGTGGTAAAGTAAGTGGAGGGCGAGGATCGTAGCAAGCTTCTCCTGCTTCTCGCCTTAGTATCTGGCACGCTTCTCCGAAAGATCCAGCAAGCACCGAGCTTGAGTTCGATTGCCCGATATCGTTTCAGTGGACATGAAATCGATGTGGGCGGATTTGGAATACGGAAAATATTGGAACCAACGAGCTGGAAAGATTCACGTTACCCAAGATCCAGCAGAAATGGCGATTCGAATGACGTTGACTGTAGGCGATAAAGTTGTTTATCCGGGTCGGGGACCCTGTCTTATTGGCGGGGTCGTCCAGAAAGTGGTTTGTGGAATGCCGGCGAGCTTTTACCGGTTAGCTCTATTGGACGATAGCAGGGCCGAGTTGTTCGTGCCGGTCGATAACTTCCGTGATCTACACATGCGGGCGTTGCTGGACCGATCTGAGATTCCCAAGCTGCTAGGCCACCTCAAGACACGCACCGGAGTCACTAAAGATCTTGGAAAAGCCAAAAACTGGCGCCAGCGCGAGCTAGACAATTTAAAACTATTCAGCTCCGGATCCATCTTCGACCTGGCGCACATGGTCGAGTCGCTGACTCAGTTGAGTGGTACCAAGACCCTGGCGCCGCACGAACGGGAGACGCTGTATCGTGCGAAAAAGCTGCTGATATGCGAGATCTCGGAAGTGATGGGAGAAAGCAAAACTGCGGCAGAGGCGCGCATTGACAGGGTGCTTGAAGCCGGTAAGAACAAGTTGAACCAGTCACGAAACTGAATCCATACTCGTTATCGGTCCCACCCTCCCGGCAAATAATCTCATCCTTGCAATGCGTTATTTTGTGCTGAGTCTATCAAACCCGTTATAAGGAGAGGCAATCATGAGTAAAGGTAAGGACAGTAAGAAACAGAACAAAAAGAAACCCCTCAAGACCTTCATGGAAAAAAGGGCCGCGAAAAGGGCTAAGAAAGAGAACAAAACTTTTTCGCTTGTTATCAAATGATCCGATCTGTGTGAGAGAGCTGCAGGATAGTATCGGTTATCCTGATCCCCTCAAGCTATAGGCAAACCCCCGTTTCCGTTTTTCTCTCGCTGAAATGAACCGAGTCGTTTGCCTGTTTTTCCTGGCCTCGCCATTCCCCGTGCAGCCGTGGACCCGGAGTTGCTTCAAGCGCCTGATGAATCCTAGGAGCGCCCAAATCGACGGCGGAGATTTTTTCTCTGTTGGCCGTATTATACGAAAGTGATCTCTTGCTTTACCGATTTTCATAGAATCGTTGGCCCGCGTCGAGAAACAGACTCAGCTGTATTTGGATTTTCGCCCGAAACTGTACCCTCGCTCGTTTCCTTCTCGTGCCTTCGCTCCATCCGGCGGGCAGCCTTCTTCTGCT
>DASQUN010000078.1:0-3481 GCA_035641275.1 Candidatus Udaeobacter sp.
GGTTTCTGCCCCTTCGTCTCAAGATTTAACTGTCCGCTGTTGATGCGCATCCGAGTGGGTAGAACCAGAGGAATCACGCCAGGCCCCTGAGGTTTTGCAATCACGTGAGTTTTCTTAGAGTCATTTTTTTTGGCCAAAGGCGGCGCCTTTTCGGCTAGGTCGGAATAGTTGAAGGTGCCGTCCGGCTGCTTGAGTAGATTGATGACCGGTTTTTCGAGGGCAAACTCCGTGACCTCAAAGCGACCGCGCAACAGGGGCCAGAGCTTAAGGCGGAGCCGAAGCTGCTGCGCAGCGAAAAATGTGTTGTCGGGGAATGCCGGGCCGTCAGAGACTCTCAGATTAGAGAGTTGAATCGAGGGCGTTGGCAACAGACTGAGTCGCACCTCGCCAACGTCCACGCGTCGATGGATCGTCTCCTCGATCAATGGAAGGTATGTGCTTTTAAAGATGCTGAGGTCGACCCAGGCCGGTACGATCAGGACGATCGCGACTAAAGCAACGGCGCTGCTGCCAAGCCAGGCGAGTTTTTTCATCCGTCGGTTTTCCGTCCAAGCCGGCGAAACCGGCAGAGGCAGTGGCGGAACGTTTTCCGTGTCTTTGGGCAAAACCGTGGCGGAGAAAGCCTATACGCCACGGCGGGGTCTTTCAATAACAGCCACGCTCTGCGATGGCGCAAGGAGTAGCGACCGGGTAAAGGATTTGTTAGCATACCCGCCTTTGGAAGGATCGGCGCGGTTTTGGAAATCGCAATGGAAATACTGCCCCAAGTTCTCGTGGAAGGCATCGTCTTGGGATTCATGTATGCGCTTATCGCTCTGGGTTATACCATGGTCTATGGCGTTTTGGAGTTTATTAATTTTGCCCATAGCGAAGTCTTTGTCCTCGGCGCGTTCGTCGGCGTCGAGATTCTCTTGCTCATGGAGAACGCCGGACAGCTGGCAACTTTGCATCCGATTGTTGTTCTGCTTGTCGTTATTGTCGCTGGCATGGTGATGAGCGGACTCGCAGCCATGGCGTTGGAGCGGGTGGCCTATCGTCCGCTGCAAGGTGCCCCTCGGCTCGTGCCCCTTATTTCCGCGATCGGAGTTTCGTTCTTTCTGCAAGACGCGCTGCGTCTTTTCGAGAGCCTCTGGCGCAACACGTTCTATCTTACTTTTCCAGCCCTGGATATTCTCGACCACGCCCTGCCGTTAACAACGAACCTCGCTATACCCGTGAAATCGATTCTTGTCATCGTGACGGCGCTCATCATGCTCGCCGGTCTTTATCTTTTCGTCAACCGAACACGGGTCGGCACGGCGATTCGCGCGGTGGCGCAAGACCCCGATACCGCTTCGCTGATGGGCATTCCCGTCAATCGCGTGATCGCTCTCACATTCTTTGTTGGCGGCGCCATGGGTGGGCTCGCGGGGGTCCTTTTCGGTCTGCACTACAGCTTGGTGAATCCCTATAGCGGGTTCGCTCCAGGGTTGAAGGCATTTACCGCTGCGGTATTGGGCGGCATCGGCAATATCCCGGGCGCGATGCTGGGCGGGATGGTTCTCGGTTTGTTGGAAGCCTTCGCGGCATCCTATCTATCTATTCTTACGGACGGCGCGTTCGGCGCAGAATACAAGGATGTCGTCACCTTTTTGGTGCTGATTGCGATTTTGATTTTCCGGCCCTCGGGGCTGCTCGGCGAGAAATTGAGAGAGGGCCGAGCGTGAACCCTGCGGTCGCGTCCTTCGCATTGCTGGTCTACATCGGTGTAACTGCTTGGCTGGCCTTTCTCTTTCCGCAGTCCGTCCTGGCCTTTTTGCTCTTCGAAGCGTCTTTGCTTTTTATCTACTATCAGCCGGGCTCTTCCAAGATGAAACTTTATTTGGGCGGGTTGGTATTGTTGGTACTCATGCCGTACCTGGGCTTTGTCAACGGCTACTATTTCGAAGTCGCGATCCAGATCGGGATCTTTGTCGCGCTGGCCCTCGGTTTGAACATCGTCGTCGGCTTCACCGGGCTGCTCAATTTGGGATTTGTCGCGTTTTATGCCATCGGCGCTTATTTATGGGCGATTTTCGGTTCCCCGCAGGCCAACGCTTTTTTGCCGGGTGGTTTCTTCCCGCTCTCCCCGTTTTGGTTCTTTCCGTTTCTTCTATTGAGCATTGCCGTGGGCGCTTTGACCGGAACGTTGTTGGGTCTACCGGTCCTGCGGCTACGCGGGGATTATCTCGCCATCGTGACGCTTGGTTTTGCCGAGGTGGTTCGAGCACTGGCAAACAATTTAGACAAGCCCATCAATTTTACCAATGGTCCGCGGGGCATCGCGCCGATCGAAAAGCCGCCACTTTTCTTTCAGCCTCTGCTGGAATTCTTCGGTATTCGGATCGAAGCGGCCAGGCTTTATCCTCTCTATTTCTATTTGCTCGTGCTGCTGATCGTTCTGGTCATCATAATCGTGACGCGCAGGTTGGAAAACTCGCGCATCGGCCGGGCCTGGAAAGCGATCCGAGAAGACGAGATTGCGGCGGCGGCGATGGGTGTGCCGGTGGTCCGAATGAAGCTCTTGGGCTTTGCCGTCGGCGCCTCTTTCGCTTCGGCGGTGGGCGTGCTGTTTGCGGCCAAGCAGGTTTTCATCAATCCGGAGAGTTTTACTTTCATGGAATCGATCGGCGTTCTCGCCATGGTGATCCTCGGCGGAATGGGATCCGTTCCTGGTGCGATTCTCGGAGCCACCGGCGTGACGATTCTCAATTTGCAATTGCTCAAGGGCCTGTCGCTCTGGCTCAATTCACTGCGCCAATCCGGTATGGTGCTGTCGCTTCCCTTGCTCGGGAGTTATTCTCTGGCTGAGCTGCCAGTGCAATTTGAACCGGCGAAGTATGAGCGCATGGTCTTCGGCTTGATCTTGATTGTCATGATGATTTTTCGGCCGCAGGGAATCCTCCCGCCGCGGCAGGATACGAGAGAATAACATGCCGCTGTTGGAACTGCGGGATATATCGAAGCGCTTTGGCGGCCTGCAGGCGCTGTCTCGGGTGAACCTTGAGCTGGACGAGGGTATGATCGCGTCGATCATCGGACCGAACGGGGCGGGCAAGACCACCCTTTTCAATACGCTCACGGGAATCTACCGCCCGGATGCGGGAGAGATCCGTTTTCAGGACCGCGCCCTCGTAGGACTCAAACCAGACAGGATCACCAGCGCGGGTATCAGCCGGACGTTTCAGAACATCCGGCTCTTTTCTCACATGAGCGTGCTGGAGAACGTTCTTGTGGGAATGCATTCGACCATACCTATGAGCCTTTCGGATATTCTCCTCGGTACGGCGAATTTTCATGCGCGAGAACAAGAAGCTAGGCGCAAAGCGATGCAGCTGATCGAGCTGACCGGTCTTACCGGAAGAGAAGGAACGTGGGCGCACCAACTCTCCTACGGAGACCAGCGTCGACTTGAAATCGCCCGCGCCTTGGCGGCAGATCCAAAGCTGCTGCTGCTCGATGA
>DASQUN010000079.1:0-4816 GCA_035641275.1 Candidatus Udaeobacter sp.
AACCAACACATAAGGGCTGCGCAGGATCTCGCCCATCGCATTGGCGTCCCCGCCGTTGTTGGCATTCCAAAACACCGTCCCGAGGTCTTCTTCCAATGACAGGTCCAGGAACGCGTCCAAGGGGTCCTGGTTTCGCATCGCGGCCATTTCTTCGACCGTCTTGCCGGCAAACTTCTGATGCTCTGGCTTGACCACCTTCTCCACCCGCACGATATCCCAGCGACGATGAAAGTTCGTCGGACGAGGGTCGGCGAGATCGGCGCGCATTTTTTGCCGCGTTGCCGGGTCGGCGAACGCCTGTTTGCGCGTGGCCTCGGGGAGAAACATCAAATTCTTCCAGGTGGGAAATTCGTCGAAAACCTGGCAGTTCTTCAAGCTAAAATGCCGGACCAGCGGGACGGTATGAGAAAGTCCGTAAGCCTGATAGCCGGCGCGAAAGATCGGCTCCACGGCATCGAGCTGTTGGCGCCAGAGATCAGGCTCGGTCCAACGATGCTGCAGGCTCTGCCAAAGGACCGGCCGCTGCGTGCGTTTCGCAAGCTCGTGGTAGAATTCAAAATGCTCGAGCTTGTTCCGGCCGAGGATGGTTTGGATGACGCCGCCGTTGCGCTCGGCGAGCACGTCACAAAACGCGAAAAATTCTTCGTCGTCGGCCAATCGGCTTGCAACCGGCTTGCCGTCCTCACGCATGTGGCGCTCGTTGCGATTGGTGGAGATCCCCAGGGCCCCGCCTTCCATCGCTTCGAGAACAAGGCGACGCATCTGCTGAACTTCCTTGGACGCTGCTTTCCGCTCCACGGCCTCCTCGCCCATGACGTTGTGGCGGACAGCGATGTGTCCTACCAACCCGCCGACATTCACCCCGACCTTCCCTTCGAAATTGTCCAGATACTCGCCATAAGTGTGCCATGCCCAGTTCACGCCCTGCTCTAACGCGGATCGAGGGATCGCCTCCACGCGCACGAAGCTTTTCACCAGCGCGTCTTCATCGCCCGACTTTACCGGAGCCAAGGTCAACCCGCAGTTGCCGATGATGACGGTAGTGATGCCATGTTGAGGTTCACAGGTACCGTAGGGATCCCAGAGCAGCTGGGCATCCAAATGCGTGTGATGATCGATGAAACCCGGCGAGATCGCCAGGCCGCCTGCGTCGATGGTCTTCCCGGCACTTCCGTTTAGCCTTCCGACCTCGGCAATTTTACCGTCTTTTACTCCTACATCTGCCACGTAGGAGGGCAGGCCCGAACCATCCACGACGCGGCCACGACGGATAAGCAGATCATATTCCATGTTGAACCTCCTTTATGCTGGGTCTAGGAAAATCATTCGACCCGGTCCCACGTTGGATTTTAAAAGCATACGCAATGAGATTAATTCATGTCAAACAGACTGCAAAATTCCCCGAAAGTGGTGCTCAGGGGCAAACCTTCCGGCCGCAGCCGATGGGGCTTTGCCTCAATGGCCACTGCCAACCCCGTCCGCTGCTTATTTCAAGAGTCCCGGGCCTGCCAGAACTTCTACGGCTCTACGTCTGCGGCCTCCAGCCTCGCCTTTCGGTCCAGCTTTCATCGTCAAGGGTGATCGTAAATGACATGAATATTCCCGCCTACTAAAGATCGTAAACCGGCGTGTGGAGCGCGACATATTTGCCCATGGCTATAGCGCTTACGATATCGGCGCGACTGACGATGCCGACTATTTTATCCCCACGCATAACCGGCAAGCGTTTGATCTTGTGGGCTGTCATGAGCTGCGCGATCTCTTCGACGGGCGTCGCTTCAGTTACGGTGATCACCTTTTTGCTCATGATCGCTTGGACATCCTTGCCCTTCTTACCGACGATATCGGCTTCAGAGACGACTCCGACAATCTTGCCGTTCTTGCCCGCGACCGGCGCGCCGCTGATTTGGTTCTTGATCAATGTCATCGCCACTCGCTTGACGGTCATCGTCGGACTGACCGTGATAATTTCCCTGGTCATGATGTCCTTGGCAACCATTGCTTGTCCCTCCTAAAGTCCCTTGTCGACCATCAAAGTTGCGAGGTCGCCCACACGGCAGCTGTAACCCCACTCGTTGTCGTACCAGGATAGGACCTTCACCATCTTTCCTTCCAGCACTACGGTGGATTGTCCGTCCACGATCGAGGAAGCCGAATTACCACGAAAATCGCTGGAAACCAAGGGCTCGTCAGTGTACGCCAACAATCCTTTAAGCTCGCCATCGGCAGCCTTCTTGAGAGCGCGGTTCACATCTTCGACAGATGCGGATTTTTTCAGATCCGCGACCAAGTCCACGACCGAGACGGTCGAGGTCGGGACTCTAAGAGATAATCCGTGGAGCTTTCCCTTGAGCTCCGGCATAACCAAGCCAATCGCCTTCGCCGCGCCGGTGGTCGTCGGAACGATGTTCATGGCAGCGGCACGGGCCCGGCGTAAATCCTTGTGCATCAGGTCGAGGATTCGCTGGTCGTTGGTATAGGCATGCGTTGTCGTCATCAAGCCCCGCTCGATGCCGAAATTGTCGTGCAGCACCTTGGCCACCGGAGCCAGGCAGTTGGTCGTGCAGGAGGCGTTGGAAACGATGTGGTGTTTGGCGGGTTTGTACTCGCTATCATTGACCCCCAGCACGATCGTAATGTCTTCGTCCTTTGCCGGCGCGGTGATGATGACCTTTTTGGCTCCAGCGTCCAGATGAGCGCGCACCTGAGCGGCGTCGGTAAACACGCCGGTGGACTCGATCACAATATCGACGCCGAGCTGTTTCCATGGCAGCTTGGAAGGATCTCTTTGGTTCAGGACAACAATGCTTCGGCCATCGATTTTGAGGACGCCCTCTCCCACTTCGATCTCCCCGGGAAATATTCCGTAGGTCGAATCATAACGAAACAAGTGAGCATTGGTCTCCAAATCGGCCATATCATTGACCGCAACGACGTTCAGGTCCTTCTTATGGCGCTCGAGCATCGCGCGCAATCCTAAACGGCCGATCCGGCCAAACCCGTTTATCGCTAGTTTAGCAGCCATTTGTCCTCCTTAGGATCTGGTTCACTAACAGAAATGGTTCATGCCTTGATCAGATGCTGAAATCTAGAACGAAATTCTTCAGGGGTGCAGAGCTTGCTGCGACTTGATGCGGTCTGCGCCAGAAGCCTCAGTTTCTCCCCGTCCTCGAAGTCTTCCCTTTCCAAGCGTATCATATATTCTCGGGCAATCCGGTAGGAAGGCTTTTCGATGTCCACGACGCGAACACGCGATTTTCCGGTTGTTGAATCGAGCAGTTCGGCGAAATCGATGTACTGATGCTTGCCGTTCACTAGGCAAACCAATGCGCCGCTGAGTTTTTTCGCTTCGCTTCTCTCGTCCAAGAAAAACTCCACCGCGCCATAACCGAGGGCGCGGACATACTCACAATCGAAGGCCACCGGTGAAGCTGAGCGCACCTCATAGCCGATGTTTTTGTGGACAATCGTGATGGACGAGCCTCGGTTGGCGAAGCGATGTTCCACCAAGGTCTTCAGAATGTACGCCAGATCCAACTCGGCGAGGCGCAGGTGACCGTAGCTGTCGTGAGTAATCCGCACCCCTTCGATGCTGGAGAGCTCCTCCGCCGGGACCCGCTCGAGCAGGCCCTCGGCGATCACCGCCACTCCGTCTGCGCGGTTCCAGAGAGCTTGCCGCTTGAGGATCGCGCCCTCGAGGATATCGCAAACCGTTTCTAGATGAACCGGACCGGCAAACTCCTCGGGAATAATCGTCAACGTCGCGCCCGTCGACTTGCCGATTCCCAGCGCCAAGTGGCCCGCCGTGCGGCCCATAACGACAACAAAATACCAACGTCCGGTGGTTCGTGAATCCTCCATTAGATTCTGAACGAGTTCGAAGCCGAGTTGGCGTGCCGTCTCGAAGCCGAAAGTTGGGATTTCTCCGGGCAGCGGCAGGTCATTGTCGATGGTCTTCGGAACATGACATACGCGAATTCGACCGGCGGCCTGTTTCGCGACCTGGCTGGCAGCGAACATGGTATCGTCGCCACCGATCGTAGCCAGATAACCAATGTCTAGAGCGTCAAGCGTTGCGATAACCCGGTTTAGATCGTCAGATTTTTTCGTCGGATTGGCCCGGGAAGTATTAATGATGGACCCGCCTTGAAAATGAATGCGAGATACCTGGTCGTGGTCCAACTCCTTGACGTGAGTCGTCTCTCCTTTCATCAACCACTGAAAACCGTCGTAGATGCCGATGACCTTGTGGGCCCGGCTGCGCGCCTCCAAAGTCAAGGCACTGATCACGCCATTGATGCCGGGGGCAGGCCCGCCGCCGACCAAAATGCCGACGCGGTTTTTTGATTTCGTAGAGGAATCTTTCATATGGGTATCCTCTTAAAAAAATTGGAAGAATAACTCGTGCTGGTTGGATTGGATGTCTCTGAATTTTATCTGCTAATTTCGTGCCGGACAAGTTGCTCCCGGTTGGCCGGTTGGCTTTCGAAGCACCCGATCGGTCAGACAGAGCTGTTTTTGCAGATTTGAGAAGACATTCGCACGCCAACCCAAGATTTGCGAAAATGCCGCGATTTGGTTTGCTGTAACCGCTGAAAAATCTCGACAATATTCGGTGGCATATCGCTTGCGCTCTGAGCCAAGCAGACGCCGATTACGGCATCGTTAAGAAAGGACGCACGAGCGATGAAAGCAATGAATAGCGCACAGTGATCGATGAGCCGCGCTTAGCGGGACTACTTTTTGCGGATGGAAGATTTGGCTGGCTCTGGCTGCCGGTACGGCTTTATCTCGGCTGGGCATGGCGGGAGGCTGG
>DASQUN010000080.1:0-3962 GCA_035641275.1 Candidatus Udaeobacter sp.
CTGCGCTTTGCCAGCCTGCGGGTTCAATTTCTCGCTTCTCGCAGAACGCAGTCAAGCGCCTTTGCCCGCCGCAGCAGACGTGCTGCGATTAAGCTCTGCCAATCCCCGCTACTTTACCGATGGCAGCGGCAAGGCAATCTACCTAACCGGCTCTCACACCTGGATCGGTCTAATGGACCGAGGACCAACCGATCCGCCGCCCGCCTTCGACTTTAATCGCTACTTGGACTTGCTTCAAACCTCCAACCATAACTTCATACGGCTCTGGAGCCGTCACGTGACTCTTTATCAGAATTATGGCTGCGATATTTTGTATGGCGCTCCGCTTCCGTGGGCTCGCAGCGGCACGGGAATGGCGTTGGACGGCAAGCCGCGATTTGATTTGGACCAATTTGATGACCAATACTTTACCCGCTTGCGCGATAGAGTCGTGGCGGCGCGCGCTCAGGGGATTTACGTCTCGATCATGCTCTTCGGCGGACATAGCGAGATCATCGAATGGGCGGGAAATCCGTTTAACTCCGAGAACAACATCAACGGTATCAATGGAGATACTGACGGAGATGGAAAGGGCGATATCCATCGCCTGCCGCTCCGTCCTACGGTAGACGGGATCCAGAAGGCGTATGTGGGCAAAGTCATCGATACCGTCAACGATCTCGACAACGTGCTTTTTGAGATTTCCAATGAGGGCGAGTTGAGCTCTCTAGAGTGGCAGTATCAGCTCGTCAACTACATCAAGGATTACGAGGCCGGGCGCATTGACGGCGTGCTCCGAAAGCAGCACCCGGTGGGAATGACCGCCCTGTGGACCACCGATAACGCTGCATTGTTACGCAGTGCTGCCGATTGGGTCTCGCCCGGCGCAATGAATGGCGATGCTTTGAGTGAGCCTTACATCGGCGATCCACCCGCCGCCGATGGAAGCAAAGTCAGCATCCTTGATTCCGATCATTTGTTTTTTGAATTTATCTTTGACAATCCGACGGCTGCGAGAAACTGGGTATGGAAAGCCTTTTTGCGCGGGCACAACCCGATTCTGATGGACAATATATTCGATGATTCAACCGGCAGGGCCGTGCCGTCCACACACCATGATCCAGGGTTTATAGCAGCG
This sequence comes from Candidatus Udaeobacter sp., assembly GCA_035641275.1. GTDB lineage: Bacteria > Desulfobacterota > Binatia > UBA9968 > UBA9968 > DASQUN01. Next base: position 1,118 of record DASQUN010000080.1, read on the forward strand.
CGCGCGGCGATGGGCCACACGCGGCGCTATGCCAATACAGTGAATCTAATCGCCATGGCGCCGCGGGGGGATCTCACCTCGACCGGCTATGGGCTCGCGAATCCGGGTTCGGAATATATCGTCTACCAGCCCCTTTCCGAATCGTTTACCGTCAATCTCGTTGCGGGTACTTACTCCTATGAATGGTTTAATCCCTCTTCGGGAACGGGCTTTTCGACCGGCTCTATTACGGTAGCCGCGGGCGACACATCATTTGTTGCTCCATTCGCCGGAGACGCGGTGCTTTATTTGAAGAAAAGAACCCTTTGGTGACAAAGAAATCACAGAGACTGGCGTAGTCCGTGTATGATCTTAAAACTCGGCATTCCCCGGCGTCCGCGGGAAGGGAATCACGTCGCGGATATTCTTAAGGCCGGTGAGATACATCATCATGCGCTCTAACCCGAGACCGAACCCGGAGTGGGGCGTGGAGCCATACTTGCGCAGGTCGAGATACCACCAATAGGCCTTTTCATCCAATCCGCTATCACGGAGCCGCTGCAGCAGCACATCATAGCGATCCTCGCGCTGGCTCCCGCCGATGATCTCCCCGACGCGCGGAACGAGAACGTCCATTGCCCGCGCGGTTTTGTCGTCATCGTTCAGCCGCATGTAAAACGGCTTGATCGATTTAGGGTAGTCCGTGACGATGACTGGTTTCTTGAACACTTCTTCTGACAGGAACCGCTCGTGCTCGGTTTGCAGATCATTGCCCCACTCGACCGGAAATTCCCAGGTTCGACCGGACTTTCTTAGCTCTTCAATGGCGTCGGTATAGGTAATGTGACCGAAGTTTGATTCAGCAACGTGCTCCAGAGTGGCCAAGACAGTTTTTTCGATTCGCTGGTTGAAAAAATCCAAATCCTCTCGGCAATGGTCCAGCACATAGCGAATTGTGAACTTAAGAAAATCTTCGGCGAGAGCCATGTTGTCTTCGAGCTCGTAGAAGGCCATCTCTGGCTCGATCATCCAGAACTCGGCAAGGTGCCTTGGGGTGTTGCTGTTTTCGGCGCGAAACGTCGGGCCGAACGTATAGACTTTGGAAAACGCGAGCGCGAATATCTCACCTTCCAACTGTCCGCTCACGGTCAAATACGCCGGCCGGCTGAAAAAATCCTGTTGCCAATCGATAGCGCCCTCCGCTGTCCGCGGAGGATTCCGTAAATCGAAAGACGTTACATTGAACATCTGGCCCGCGCCCTCGCAGTCCGAGGTCGTAATGATCGGCGTCTGGACGTAAATGAAATCTCTGTCTTGAAAAAAGGTGTGGATTGCGTGCGTCAGCGCGTTGCGCACGCGAAAAGCCGCGCCAAAGGTGTTGCTGCGAACACGAAGGTGGCCGATCTCCCGGAGAAACTCCAGGGTGTGTCCCTTTTTTTGCAGAGGATAAGTCGCCGGGTCCGCTGTGCCGTGGATTTTTATTTCCGAAACTTTTAACTCCACGGCTTGGCCCTTTGCCGGCGATTCGACCAAAACACCCGACGCGGTAATGCTGCTGCCTGTGGTGACTTGCTCGAGTGTCTCTTCTGGAACCGCGTCGGCGTCAACCACCAACTGCATGCTCTTAAATCTTGAACCGTCATTCAGCTCGACAAACGTAACGCCTTTCGAATCGCGACGCGACCGCACCCATCCCCTTAGAGTGACCTCGCTGCCGATCCGCAAGCCATACGCTTGTTTGATTGATATAATTTGTGAGCTCATATGATCCAAGTATTCGGATAAGGATGATGATGTCAACCGATCGCACCTCTTCCGCATAGATCGCTGTACGTTCCAAAGCAGCCCGCTTTTTAGTATTGTGTTTGTACGAGCCGAAATGCACTCATAGGTCGCAGCTGTCGAGATAAGTGGAACCAAAACTCTTAAATGAAACTTCCCACCGGCCATGGCCGCTGCCATCGAGGCCCTGGGCGATGACCATGCGTTGGCACGATTTGCTGTTTCTCCATTGGCCGGTCCCTCCTGAGCTGCTTCGGCCACTCATTCCGAAGGGCCTGGAACTCGATATTTTCGACGGCTACGCTTGGATCGGGATCGTCCCTTTCCGTATGACCCACGTCCGTCCGCGTTACTTCCCTCCGTTTGCTGGATGGGCGTTCCCGGAGATGAACGTTCGCACCTACGTGTGGAGTCCGGGCAGAAGCGGTGTTTGGTTCTTCAGCCTCGACGCGACCAGCTGGGTCGCAGTCAGAGCCGCGAGAGCGTGGTATAGCCTGCCGTATTATGATGCCCGAATTACTGTGCAGTCACAGGGGGAGACAGTTCACTATCGCAGCCATCGTGTAGATAGAAAAAGCACCGGTGCGGAGTTTCACGCATCTTACAAACCGACTGGAGCCGTTTATCGTTCCGCTCCAGAAACGCTCGATCGCTGGCTCACCGACCGATACTGCCTTTATGCGGTAGACCGCCAAGGCCGGTTGGGCTACGGCGACATCCACCACCCTACATGGCCGCTGCAGCCCGCCGAGGTCGAGTTGCGAGTCAACACGATGACCCAGCCACTCGGTATCAAGCTCCCGGAACGCACGCCGGTAGCGCACTTCGCCCGTCGGCTTGACGTCATCGCATGGAACATTGAGCCCCTGACTTCCACTGCGGCGTGAGGCGATGATGGCTTGGACGTGCGGGTTACCTGAACCCATGCGGGCAAAAGTCTGGCATCAAGCCGAAATGAACTATACTGTTCTATAAGCTCTCTCACGAAGGGAACCGATATGAAAATCGGACTTCAAATTCCATCCTTCACCTGGCCGGGCGGTCCGAGTCAATTGGGCCCGCGGCTTGCGCGGATCGGTCTGGC
>DASQUN010000081.1:0-2414 GCA_035641275.1 Candidatus Udaeobacter sp.
GCCAAAAACCGAAGTGAAGATGCGTGGCTCACCCAGCCTGCCGGACCTGACGGTCGCGATCGCCTCCAGGTTTGCCTCTTCGAAATGAAGCCGATAGGCGATCATTAACTTGACTCTGTTTTTGTGAGCCGCTCGGATCATAGAGTCGCATTGCCTTTCGGTGACGGCCATGGGTTTTTCACACAAGACATGGACTCCCGCGTTTGCCGCGCGAACTGAGTACTCGGCGTGCATGTTATTGGGCAGGGCAATGTAGACGGCGTCGATTTCGCCGCTGTGTAAACACTCCTCGTATTGATCGTAAGAATAAAGAGAGTGGAGGCCGCAGCGACGGCCGAGTGCCGTCAACTTCTTTGGTGTGCCGGATACAAGCGCCGTTAAAACCGAATTGCGTTTGGCATGGGCGAAGGCGGGCAAAACCGCGGCTTGTGCGATGTGACCCAGGCCCACAACGGCGTAGCGAATCTTTTCTTTTTCCCGCTTTGAAGCCATTTCCCTCAACGGCCGCCGGAAGCTCGGCCCCGCCTTTTTTTACTCGATCGCCCTCTCGACTTACGGCCCCTAGGCTGCGGTCGGTTGGAGAGCTTTTCCTGGAGTTGTTCTTTGCGCGCCTCCATCTCCTGTCCGACTTCATCTGTAGCCAAACTGTCTTCCAACATCGGGAAGAGCTTTGACTCTTCCTCTTGAATGTGGTGCTTGACATTTTCGGCTAAAACTTTGTACTTCGCGTCAAACCGCTCGTCACCAGAGCCGATCCTTTTCAACTCCGAGAGTAGAATCTTCGCGACGTGGTGCTCTTCCAATGCCTCGATAATCAGCTGCTTGTCGTCGATTTCTTGTCGAGCCGCTGGGTAAAAAATCTCTTCTTCTAGCCTGGCGTGAACTTCCAGTTCGTGAAGCGTTTCGGCCGCGATATGCTTCTTGCGGTCTTCTTCTTCGGTGCGCTCAAATTGGTGAAACAGTTCCTTCACCTGGCGGTGGTCGTCGCGTAACATTTCAATTGCATTCGCCATGTAATGCGTTCCCCCTCGATTGTTCATTATTGGGGAAATATAACGCAAAGCCCATACCAATATCTACGCGGATATCTATGCGGGAGTTTCAGAAAACCCGCCTATCCGAGGTGGTAGGGCGCCACGGCTCTAGAGTCTCAAAAAAGATACAAACCCGTACACTGCGGCCCGTTTGCGGGACAAAGGATAGATAGTTCGGAATAGATCTCTGATGAGGAGTCGGCGCTTCAGACGGTCACACATCTGCAGCGACGCCGCTCTTCAGCGCGCGCGTCGCTTACGCGACGAGGGTTCGACTGTGTCCGGACCTGGGCAAGGTGTTCACCGAAACCGCTCGACGACACAGGCAACCCATCAACAGGAACTACGCAACCAAAATGGCCAGGAACTTGGATGAACTGTTTTGATCGTTGTCGGTACCGTGTCCTCTGATTGTCACGAATAGCGGACTAGTGTGCGGTTTTGACCCAACAACGCAGAACCTCAGCGACACTCCACGCTTGAGAGATGCAACCGCGCGGCATGAAAGGGGGCTCAGCATCGAAAATCTCACTAATAGACCCTACGCATGCTTGATTTAGATGGGCGACGAAGCCCTGGAGGAGTTTGCGCGCTCCAGGCAGGTCATCTGGATATACTTTCAGCCACGCATCGATCAGCGGTCCGATTAGCCACGGCCAAACCGTCCCCTGATGATAGGCTGCATCACGAGCGCGCAAGTCGCCGAAGTATTTCGGCTTATAGTCTGGATGATTCGGAGCGAGAGAGCGAAGTCCGAAAGGCGTTAGCAGCCGGTGGCAGACGGTTTCTATTACCGGTTTCCATTTGGAAGATTCCAGAATCGGGTGCGGAAGAGAGATCGCCAGGATTTGGTTGGGACGACAGGCGGCGTCGTTGCCGGCCTCCCCGTCGATAACGTCGTACAGATATCCTTCTGCGCCGTACCAGAAGCGTTCGTTGAATGCTTGTCTTACCCGATCTGCCAAAGCTCTTACTTGATGCGACCTTTCTTGCTCATTCTCTTCGCTTAACCATTGCTGCAAAAGCCGTAGGGCGTTATACCATAAGGCATTGATCTCGACGGCTTTGCCGCGGCGGGGCGTCACCACCCAATCGCCAACTTTCGCATCCATCCACGTGAGCTGATACCCCTCCTCTCCTTGACGGAGAAGCCCGTCTTCAGGGTCGACACCAATGCCGAATAACGTTCCCTTTTCGTGACAGTCAATAATGTCGGTCAGCTTTGGCAGCAATAATCTTAGCGTCAATCGATCATCGGTTGCGCAAAGATAACGGTCGATCGCATGAAAGAACCATAACGTCGCGTCAGCGGTATGATACAGTCCTTCACGACTGCCTTCGGGAAAGAGATTGGGAATCAGTCCCCCGCGTATGCTGTTG
>DASQUN010000082.1:0-2589 GCA_035641275.1 Candidatus Udaeobacter sp.
CTCGCCGAAGTCCGCGCCGCAGCGAAAATCCTCGCCGTCACCGCGCTTCACCTGCTTGCGTGAACCGAGCGATCGAGCACGGCGAATATTACGCCGGAGAAAAAAGATCCCGAGCCGTTATCCATTCATCGCCTTGGGCGAAGCCGTTCGTGTGTCATTGCAAGACCCCGCACCCCTGAGGGACGCACGTTAGCCATGTCGTGAGACCGACAAAAATCGAAATATCAAAATACAAAATTTGTCCGCGATGCCACGGGGCTGTTAAAGAGGGTCTTAAAGAATCGTTGGTTCGGTGTCATGATGCAGACCATGAAGCAGACGTTGCTCTTACGCATTGTGGGAATTCTTTTCATCACCCTCGCTGTCAACGGTTGTTCGACCGCTACCCCAATCGTCAGTGAATGGCGTAATCCCGCGCAGGCTTCGGGCTCCTTACGGCGACTGATGATCGTAGGCCCGAGCGGAGATGCCAGCGTGCGGCGCAACTTTGAAGACGAATTCGTGGCTCAACTAGCGGCAATGGGTGTCGGCGCGTTGGCGAGCTATCGGTACATGCCGGACACTGAAGGGACGAATGAAAACATTCTCAAACATGGGGCCCAGCAGGCTCGCGCCGACGGCTTGCTCTTGATGCGACCGGTCAGGGTGGAAGAGAAGACCAACTACCCTCCGGTAGGACCGCCAATTTCGTTCGGGATCTTCGGCTCAAACGTCGGCGCTGAGTGGTATGGAATTCCCGGCGCGTCCGGCCCTTACCGTTACAACGAATACACCTCGGAAACCGCGCTCTACGACGTCGCCAAGGACGAATTGGTGTGGACCGGAACCGTAAAAGGGAAGGAGCCAACAAACGTGCAAACGGCGATCAAGTCCTATGTGCAAACGGTCACGAAAGCGCTCGCCGCGCAAGATCTGCTTCCGAAAAGATAATTGATAACCGGTTCCTGCCGGCATTGGCGTCACGCTGAAAAAGCGTTACGAAGAAATGCGATCGTGTAAGCAGCATGTTTCCGCATCTGCTTTAGCTGTGCTCGTGGAATCTCCTTGAGTTCTTTATTCTCCGCCGAGTGCCTTTCGATGAACTCCTCGCTGCTTAAGTAAACCTGGCCTTGGAAGTTGTCCCACGGACGATTTGCTATCCCGTCTTTGACAAATTCCCGACAGCGCTTCTGCGGCGGTTCTTGCCAAATTGCTCAAGCAACCAGTCACTGCACCGGTTCGAGCGGTACCGCTGACAATTGCGCTTCAACGAGGGCAGCGAACCGACGGCTACGATTTATAACGTCAAGCCGGAGAGACAGTTAGAGCATTGACAAAAGCTCATGTTAGATTAAGCTCGGGCCCTTCCAACGGAGGGCACTATGAGAGAAAAGAATATGTTCCTCTGTCTTGCGTCAGGAGTGCTCGGCCTTCTCCTTTTAGGGGTAGTGATCCAAACGCCGGGAGCAAATGCCGCTCAAGAGCAGGATTCCTTTGCTGGGAGGACGGTTCGAATAATCGTCCCCTACGCGACCGGCGGCGCCTTTGATCGCCTGGCCAGGTTTGTCGGCGGGCGGATCGGCGACCATATCCCCGGCAACCCCAGCGTCATGGTGCAGAATATGCCAGGTGGCGGTGGCGCGGTTGCAACGAACTATCTCTACAACGTGGCTCCCAAAGACGGCACGGCGATGGCCATCCTGAATCCGACCTTGATCCTGCCGCAACTGATCGGGCAACAGGAAATGCAATTCGATATGGCGAAGTTTAACTGGGTCGGAAGCCTCCAGCGCGTCAATGTCGCCTGCATGGCGCGGAAAGAAGCCGGCATCAAGCACCTTCCCGACATTTTGAGATCGGACAAACAACAGCTTCGCTTTGGGGCTACCGAGGCCGGAGCCTCGAACTTTATCTGGGCCGTGTTCCTGAAGGATATGGGTGCACCGATAGGAGTTGTTACGGGCTATGCCGGCCGCCCCCATTTACCTCGCTCTTCAACGGGGCGAGGTGGACGGCGTATGCTCCACCTGGGACGCGATGCGGATTACCGCCAAATCGCTACATGGGATAGGAGCTGAAGATAGGGAGAAGGCCATTACCACTGTTTTCGTTCAGACGGGGAGCAAGCCCGCCGAAGATCTGCCGAGCGTGCCTCTCCTCAAAGGCTTTCTAAAAACAGACCGTCAAAAAGTCATAGCGGCAGCCCTTAGCGCGCCGGACGAGGTTATGCGCGCTTTAGCCCTGCCGCCCGGCGTCCCCGCGCAGCGTGTGCGCGCCCTACGCCAAGCGTTCCAGAAGGTGTTGGAGGACGCACAGCTGAAAGAGATGACTAAGAAGTCGGGCGATGAGTTGTCGCCGTCGCCCGGGGAGCATGTCGAGGAGCTGGTGCGAAAGGTGATAACCGATACTCCAAAAGAATCGATCGCCGAGATCAAGCGCCTGTTTGGCGGCTAAATAAGAAATCAGTTAACCAGATCGGGCATGAGGAGTGGAAACATGTCGAGAATACCAGCGTTGAGCCGAGAGGAGATGGACGTAGAGCAGCAGAAAGTTTACGACGCAACCCTGGCAACGACGGGGCGGGTCGGTAGGGGACCATCGGTCGGCTAT
>DASQUN010000083.1:0-3327 GCA_035641275.1 Candidatus Udaeobacter sp.
CTAAGTCATTGGTCTCGCACTTCACTAGTCTGACCGGCTCGCCGATGAGCCCGCCGGCCAGCTCCAGCTCGTCCATCTCGAAGGGTCCCGTCGTCGCCGCGGCCATATAGTAAAGCGGATGATGGCCGACAAAGATCGAAATCGGCATCGGTTGATTGCGCGCTTCATACTTGGTGAGGATCTCGCGCGTGTGGCGGGGGACGATGAGGGCACCGGTCCTGCGCGGTCCTTTGATCTGGAGGCGATGGAAGGCGACATTGCGGATGCCGCTGTCGGGGTCGCGTGCGACCATCAAACCGGAGGCGATATAGGGCGTTTCTTCCGTTCCGGCGATATGAGCGGGGAGTTGAGTCAGATCGACTTGGTTGCCGGTGAATATTTTTTCTTTGACCGGTCCGCTCGCGACGATCTCAGTCGGCTGTCGCTTCAAGGCCCGCTCTGCTGCCGCTGGTATGAGCTTCTCGACGGTCGTGCCGTAGGCGAGAGCGGCGTGGCGCAGGTTGGCCGGTGCCATGCCGAGACTTTTCCAGCCTGGGAAGCCGTCCACTCTTTCGAAGAGCAACGCCTTTTCTCTGGATTGATACAAGAGCGCGCCCATCTGAGTATGCGGATGAACGGGCTTGGTGATGCGGGTAAGCTCGCCGGCCTCTTCCAATTCATGGATCCAAGTGCGCATATCTTTCGGCATGTTTCCCCTCGCTGCGCTATGGCTTAGCGTCTCCGCCATAGAGCTTTTTAATAGACTCGGGGTTTTTATCGATCTTTTTTTGCCTCCGAGTCAAGCCGGCGCAGGCAAGAGTATGAAAGGTCAAACCGGACGGGGAAACAAAAAGCTTAGGCCCGCTTTATTCATGCTGCGAGGAGAAACTATGACACTGTGTCGATCAAGGGATGAGCTTGGAGGAGCGAAGGCGAAAGAATATTCAAGGTTCCATGTTCCAGATTCAAGGTTCAACTCGTCGGGACCTTGAGCATTGAACTTGAGACATTAAACTCTAGACTTCTGCTCTCGGTCCGGAGGCTCGCCCCTTGATCGTTGCCTGCCAGTGAATAATCCGCCTAACCAAAAATGCCAAGCAACCAAAGTAGTACGATGACCCCTAAGGGCACACCTAACAACCACAAAATAATTGCTGGAAACATGACGCTCTCCTTTCCGTTCCGCGGCGTTGCGTGCGTCCGTTCACTCGTTGGGACGCACGCAACGCCGGCAGAGTTAGCTTATTCTTCAGGATTCCGACACTTGTCGTCTAAGACTAAGTGTCCGGGCTCCTTAAGACACTACGGCACCTAAGGCACCCCCCTGCCGCGACCCATGACAAGGCTCACGACAAACAGAACTAGGAATACCACGAACAGGATCCAGGCGATCTGCGTCGCGGTGCCGGCCACGCCCGAAAACCCTAGGAGTGCCGCAATGAGTCCGATGACGAGAAAAGTTACCGACCAATTCAGCATGATCTGCCCTCCCTTCTTTTGTATTCATTCGCCCCTATGGCGTACAAAAGAAATGAGCAACAGACATGCCAGACAGAATTGCTGAGAACTATTGAGTAGAAATCACCGTCTACATCTTTGGTTTAGTCTGTTAAAGAAGCGAAATGTCCCAAGCGCGGAACTGTCGTGTGGATTTCAAAGACAGGCATCATGTGAACTGGTCCGGATTCACACACACCGATTGCGTAAAAGGCGAAAGCTCTACGATCTTTCGCCGGCAAATTTTCGGCGCAACCATACGATTCCCCAACCGCTGATCACGACCAGCACGCCCAAGAGAACAAAACTTCCTGCTCCGGGATTCCGAATCGCGCGCTCGAATTGGTGCGCAAACAAATTAATTGCCAGAATTCCCGGCGCCAACCCCAGGATCGATCCGATGAAGTAATCGCGAAAGGGAACCTGAAACGCGCCCGAGATGATATTCACCACAGTGAAGGGGGCGACGGGAATGAGCCGCAGGGTGGCAACCGCCACTATTCCCGTTTGACCGATTTTGTGTTCCACACGCCGCCATTTCGACCCGGCGATTTTGCGGACGAAATCTCGTCCCAGGAAGTAACCGAGTGCATACGTGGCGGCAGCGCCGAGAAAACATCCCGCCAGTGAATAGACCATGCCCAGCAAGGGACCGAACACAATAGCTGTGGCCATGATCAGCACCGTCACCGGGACGAGCAGGAGGCTGCCGATAAGATAGGCCGCCAAAATGATCAATGGACGCGCTGGATTGCTTCTTAAAGAAAGAGCCCAGGCGGAAATTCTGCGGATATCGATCTGGTCGGCGAGCGGCGTCCATTGCCATGCCGCCGCCATAGCGAAAAGCACGACCAAGATCACGACGGCCAGCCAAATTGCCCGTCGCTTTTTCCTATCTGTTTGTTTCGTCATTTTGCCGTCACTATTCCATGCGCATTTGAATATGATTCACTATAACACTGAAAATCATGGATGCAGCGCTGCGCAACAAACCTGTGACCGCTGGTTTAGACAAAGCGTCGGAAAAAACTCATTCTCAGTCGAGCGGGAAGCGGTGACCTTGACTACTCGGGTGAAGGGTTGAGGCGGGGTTGAACTACGTGTAATAAGGTAAAAGTGGAGATTAAACCCATAATTCAAGACGGGAGAAAAAGTGAGCATGGCTGCTGATGCTGAATTTGAGTCGGTTCCCATAAACGTCATGGTCAATGGGGTCAATCATCAAGCAAAAGTTGAGCCGCGAACCTTGCTTGTTTACTTTCTGCGCGATCATCTCAAGCTCACCGGTACGCATGTCGGTTGCGATACCAGTCAGTGTGGCGCCTGCACGGTTCATTTGGATGGTCGGGCAGTGAAGTCGTGCACTATTCTTGCGGCTCAGGCGGATCAAGCGGAGATCACCACCGTCGAAGGGCTTGCCAAGGACGGCAAACTTCATCCGGTGCAAGAAGGATTTCAAGAGAAGCACGGATTGCAATGCGGTTACTGCACGCCGGGCATGATCATGACGGCCGTGCACCTGCTCGAGACCAATCCAAATCCGACTGACGACGAAATCAAACACGCTCTCGAGGGCAACCTGTGCCGCTGCACCGGCTACGTCAATATCGTCGAGTCCATTCGCTGGGCCGCAGCTAAGATGGGAGGGCAACGTGTTTCCCGCTAGCTTTGGATATCTGGCTCCGCGATCGCTTCAAGAGGCGCTGGATCTGCTCAACCAGCATGGCGACGAGGCCAAGCTGCTGGCCGGCGGCCACAGCCTGATCCCGGCCATGAAGCTCAGGCTGGCCTCGCCGCGTTATCTTATCGATATAGGTCGCCTGCCGGAGCTGCGCGGCATCAAGATCGCCG
>DASQUN010000084.1:0-3129 GCA_035641275.1 Candidatus Udaeobacter sp.
AAGTCCACGCCAGGAATATGGAGTCGAGTTCGACCATGCCCCCGCCAAAGCTGCGCCAGCAAAGCAAGAGACCTATCGCGTCACAAATTGTTAGCGGCCGTAGTTAGTTACAGCCTTCGCGCCGGAAATCCTCTGAATAGACACCGAAGGGACAAGATTGCCAGGAAATTCATGTTGACGCTATTGATAAATGCTTTAGGGATGATAGGAAAAAATAATAAGGTTGACTGCTCAATAACCGCAGGTGTCGTCATGAGTCATCGCGAAAGACAAAAGGCGCATTGTTCTGAATATTGGAGGGAGCGACGGGAACGGCTTTTCCGGTCGCACGATCAGCGGAAAACGATGGCGCGTGGGACAAACAGAAAACAGGGCCGATGAACAGAGCATTCCTAGCGTGCGGCAATTTTGAGCGGGCCAGCTTGGAAGCGAGATTTCTTTCAGCCTGGTCGAGAAGCGATCGGCTCTTTCGCCTTGTCGGCGATGGCGACATGTTAGCCCGGCCAATCGTTTGGCGCCATCCCTTCATCTTTTACGTCGGCCACCTGCCGGCCTTTACCTGGAACCAGATCGGTCGTGGCATTCTCAACTGGAAATCGTTCGATCCCTATTTCGACGAGCTTTTTTGTCGGGGCATCGATCCCGACGTTGATTCCGGTGAGTGTCATTGGCATCCCGACGTGCCCGATAAATGGCCAGATCTCAAGCAAGTGGAGGCTTATCGCGACAAGGTTCGAGAGGCGATCCTGGAATCGCTCGATGTAATGCCATTGTTCTCTTCCGCCGACATCATGGCGCAGAACGGAAGAGCTTTCGAGATGGTTCTCGAGCACGAGTATATGCATCAAGAAACGTTGTTGTACATGATGCAAGAGCTTCCGATCGAAGCGAAGAACCGTCCCGCAAAGCCATTTCGCTACTCGTTCCGAGCGGCTTTGCCCAGTCGGGCCATCGAGATACCGGCAGGAACGGCTCGCGCGGGCGCCAGATTTTCTCAGTTGGACTTTGGTTGGGACAACGAATTTGGCGCAGTGACACTTAACGTTCCCCGGTTCACCATCGATTCCATGCCCGTGACCAACGCGGAGTTCTTGGAGTTTGTCCGGTGCGGCGCATACGATGAACGGAGCTACTGGCGATCCGAAGATTGGCTTTGGAAAACACATAGTTATAAACAGCATCCCAATGTCTGGTTGAAGCGGGGCGCATCCTGGTTTTACCGCGCCATGCTCGATCTCTTGCCTTTATCGGAAGTCTTGAGTTGGCCGGTATACGTGAGCCTCGCTGAGGCGCGGGCCTATGCGCATTGGCGTGGCAAAAGACTTCCGACGGAGCCGGAGTTTCAGCGGGCCGCCTTCTGGGGGCCGAACGGAATGGAGAGCCGCAATCCGTGGGGAGACGATGGTCCCTATGGACGCCACGGCAACTTCAATTTTGCCACGTGGTCTCCAACTCCTGTTGGATCGCATCCCTCAGGCGTCAGTCGGTGGGGCGTCACTGAATTAGTCGGCAACGGCTGGGAATGGACGGAGACGCAATTTGCGCCCTTTCCCGGTTTTACTCCTTATATGACCGGCTATCCCGATTACTCGAAAGACTTCTTTGACGGAAAGCACTTCGTGCTAAAAGGCGCATCATGGGCCACTGCAGCCGAACTTCTTCGACCCAGTTTCCGTAATTGGTATCAGGCTCATTATCCCTATGTATTTGCCAAATTCCGTTGCGCTTTTAGTGACACAAATAGATCAGGAAACATTCCATGAAACTCTGCAGAAAAGCCCAAGATGTTCGCGTTCATAAAGGAGGAACAAGGGAATGAAGAGTTTGGAGGGCCAAAAGGCGCCCGCATTTAATCTAGAGGGGAATGACGGGAAAGAGCATGCATTAGAAGACTATCGGGGCAGGACTTTAGTTTTGTATTTCTATCCGAAGGACAACACGCCCGGTTGTACTAAAGAGGCTTGCGGGTTTAGGGATCTGGGTTCATCTCTGAAAAAGACCGGAGCCGTGGTGTTGGGCGTGAGCAAGGACAGCATCGACTCGCACAATAAGTTTGCTGCGAATTACAAACTTCCGTTCGTCCTCCTGTCCGACCCGAAGACCGAAGTCATGAAGAAATATGGGGCATGGGGAACGAAGATGATGTACGGCAAGACCGTGGAGGGTACCATTCGTTCCACAGCTGTGATCGGGCCAAAGGGCGACGTGGTCAAGCATTGGGCAACGGTCAAGAACGCCGAGTCCCATCCCGGGGAGGTGTTGAAGTTTCTGAAGGGAAGCAGCTGATTCGTTCCGGGAGCTAACTCTCTAGTAAGATAGCGTCTAGGTAATCACGCCCATCACCAGTTGCAGAACGTCGAGCCGGTACGAGCGGTTCACCCGGCTCTGACAACTTTGGGTTGGCTATAGACAAAAACGATTTGACTTATAGGTAAATTTGCATTTAAGTGTTCCCATAATCCGCAATCCCTTTGGGGGTGGAGGCAATGAAAAAATTTACAGTTTTGTCTGTCGCTTTTTTGTTTGTATGTTTCGCGGCCAGCAGCCTTTCGGCACAAACGCTAAAAGAACTCAAGCTGTCTGCCATTCCAGACGAGAATCCTCAAGAGATGCTGCGGATCTACTCTCCATTTGCCGATTACCTCAGCAAGGAAATCGGCATCCCGGTTAAATTCACGCCGGTTGTAGACTATGCCGCGACCGTCGAAGGCCTCGCGGCAAACAGACTCGATATGGTTTGGTATGGGGGTTTGACTTCAGTACAAGCAGCCAAACAAGCCAAAGGCGCGCGAAGAATCATCATGCGCAAAGAGGATGCCGAATTTAAGAGCCATTTCATAACAACGAAGGAAACGGGCGTTAAGGCGCTGAAGGATCTCAAAGGCAAGACCTTTTCTTTCGGAAGCGTAAGCTCCACCTCAGGCCATCTGATGCCGCGTTATTTCCTGGTGAAGAACGGGATTAATCCCGAGAAAGACTTTTCGAAGTTCAGTTTTAGCGGAGCCCATGACGCCACGGCAGCGTGGGTTGAATCGGGAAGAGTGGATGCGGGTGCTCTAAATTTCTTGGTTTGGGACAAACTGGTCGAGACGAAGAAAGTCGACACGAGTAAAGTATCGATTTTTTGGA
>DASQUN010000085.1:0-7301 GCA_035641275.1 Candidatus Udaeobacter sp.
GCCGCGGTTGCTCAGCTGGAAAACTCCCATCACCCTGCCACGAAAGCTTTCCGGCGTAATCATCTGGAGCATCGTTCCACGAGCTGCAGACCAGATGGTATCCGTCATCCCGACGAACGCGAGAAGCAGCAGCGAGAGAACAAAGGACTGCGAGAGACCAAAACAAGCAAACCCGACGCCATAGAGCATAGCGGAGATAAACAGAGTCCGACCTTGGTGTGGGCCCTGTCCCATGCCGATGTAGAACGTGGAGCCGATGACGGCGCCCAGGCCGCGCGCCGACTGGAGAAGCCCGAACCCGTCGGCGCCCACGCGCAATATGTCGCTGGCAAAGATAGTCAACATCGCGTGGTTCAGGCCGAAGACTGACGAGACCCCTTCCATGACCATGACGCCAAGGACGATCGGCTTGGAAACGATATAGGAGAAACCTTCTGCCGTCTCGCCGAAGAAATCGCGGCGGCGACGTTCTACTTTAGACGATGTCCGCATGAGTAAAAGAGCCGCGACGACCACAAGGAAACTCGCTGCGTTGGCGTAAAACGCGCCGGCGGTGCCCATCCCGGCGATGGCGATGCCGCCCAAAGTCGGACCAAGCAACGCCGCGCCTTTCCACAAAAGAGAATTGAGCGCCACCGCGTTCGGTAAAACCGCGCGCGGGACCAACGAGGGAAAGAGGGCTTGCCGCGCCGGGCCATCGAAGGAGCCGACGACGGAGCTGAAGAAGGTGAAAGTGTAAATTTGCCAGACCTGGATGTTACCGGAGTGGTCCAATAAAGCCAGGCAGAGAGTGAATAGCCCGAGCGCGAGTTGCGTCCAGAGGAGAAGGAGGCGCCGGTCGTAGCGATCGGCGAAAGTGCCGCTGATGAGACCTAGACTTATGGCTGGAACGGCGCGAAACAAGCCGTTGAGCCCCAGCTGAACCGGTGAGTTGGTGAGCTGATACAAAAGCCAATTGGTCGCGGTCATCTGCATCCAGGTGCCGATGTTTGATATGAAGAGACTGGCCCAGAAAAATCTAAAGTCGCGGTAGTGAAAGGCGGCAAGCCGCCCAGAGGGATGCGAGTTGGGATCGGCCGGTGCGTTGGTCATTCAGTGCGGGTGGGATCGCCGGGTTGTGAAATCATTGAGATGAGTCAAGCTCCCAGTACGCGAAGCCCATGGCGCAGCCCACGCCGGTGCGCGTGCGATAAAGGGGAAAATAGTCAACCAACGTTCCGCGACAGTTCGCCGCGCCCGCCGTGACGATCCAGTTACGAATTTCCGAAGTTCCTTCGACTAAAACCGAGGCTGGCATCGCGCTCATGTAATCCGTGTCGTTCTGCTGAAAGGCTCGGATAAATGCCTGGTCCAGCTCCTCGTCGATTTTGGTATGGCTAAGCCCGCCCGAACCGACGATAATCACACGCTCTCGGCCCGGCAGTTGACGTAGAATGGCGGCGAGTGCCGCGCCGAATTTTACGCAGCGCTTGGCGGAAGGAGCGGGCGGGTAATAGGTGTTGACCATCACGGGGACGACGCGCGACTGCGCTTCGGGAATAAGGAACTTGAGCACGCGCGCGAAGGCGTGCCCGAGCCCGCCGTCGTAACGCGTCTGCTTGGAGTAGGCCGGGTCGAATCCTTCATCCATGAGGCCGTTGATGAGTCTTTCGGCCAGATTGGAGTCGACTTGATAGCGAGTTCGATTTTCCGACTTCGGCTGCTTTAAGTATCTCAGACTCACGCTCGCCTCGACTTCCTGGCCGATGTAGATGGTGAAAGGAGGCATATTGTCATCGACGAGATTTTCGTGTTGATCGTCGCCCACCACGATGAGAACGTCGGGACGAAGCGCGGCCACACGCTGCCGCAATTTATCGATGGCCGACATGCAGCCGCGCCATTTCGCCCACTTCGCTTCCATAGTCTCTGTTTCGAGTCCCGGCTTGTCGGGCAGACGCTCGCTCTCGCGATTTCTCAGCAATCCCCACTGGTCGGGATTGAGCATGAGCTGCGGCGCATGGGACATGGCCGCGCAACCGACTAAGTTTGCCATCGTAAGTTCCGTGTCTCGGGTCTCGCGTCTCGGGTTGCTCGCCGGACTCGGGATTCTTTGTTTCTAGTTTCTTGTTTCTGGTTTCTAGTTAACTAGGAACTTGAAACTTGAAACTAGAAACTGCGAGGGCACAGCCATTACGCTTGAACCGCCTTCATGTCGGAGGTCTCCGGCGCTTTCACGTTCAGCTTGAACCAGTTGGTGCCGGCGTTTTCGCTGCCGAAAAGATCGCCGTTTCGTTGAGCCGCGTACATGCGGTCCGGATTGGCCGGGTCGAAGGCGAACGACTCGACGAAGCTCCGGTTGGCTTGCGAAAGTTCGTTGTCGAGTTTCTTCCAACTCTTGCCGCCGTCCACTGACTGAATGAGAAAAGCTTCCGCTCCGGACGGGCGTTTTCTCCACTGACCGGGCTGGCCGTTGGCCACTGCGGAATAAAGGATGTTCGGCTTCTTGGGGTGGAGGGTCAGCGGAACCGAATATTCTTCTTTAAACTCTGCGGCCATCGGCGCCCAGTTCTGTCCGCCATCGCTGCTGGCATAGAGCGCGCGCCCCGGAGCTTTGCCTGCTCGGCAGTCATGGCCTCCGGTGGCGATGAAGATCTTATTGCTGTCGTCCGGGTGCAGCACGATCGTGTGTACGTCGCAATCGAGATTCCTGTTCAGCAGCTCCCAAGTTTGGCCGCCGTCGGTGGTCTTAAGCATGTAGCCCACTTGCAGGGCGACGTACATGGACTTGGGGTCTTTAGGATCAATGGTGATATCGCGCACATGGGGCTCGACGGTAGCCACTGGATAGCTGATGGTTGATACCCACGGAATGTTCCAAACCGAATCGAGCCGGTCCCAGCTCTTTGCGGCATCGCGGCTAATGAAAACATCGATGGGCTCGGTACCCGCGTAGAGAATATTGGAGTCTTGCGGATCAATCGTCAGGCAGCGAACTTTCCCGGGACCGCGCTTGCCATAGCAAGGCTTCTTCCAACTGGCGCCGAAATCTTCGCTCAGCCAGACACCGTCGCCGCGCGTTCCGGCGAACACGCGATTCGGCGCGGACGGTGAAACCGCGACCTCCGGCACGGACCATTCTTTGAGAGCATGATTCTCCACTTTCCAGGAGCGGCCGTCTTCGCTTTTGAGAGTGACTACGCCTTCGTCGGTTCCGAGATAAAGGATCGATGCCATAACGATACCCTCCCTTCTATTTGTGACCGAATCTACTATAGAACAAATGGGGCGACAACCCGTCTCGCGCTGTAAATAAAGGTTAAAGATCACAGGAGACCGGATAATTTGAGTCCGCCTAGCGTGCTATCCCCGAAATTCCTGCTATCTCCCCCATGTCATTCCGGCCGAGCTGGCGATAGCCAGTGCGAGCCGGAATCCAGGAATCTTAAAGACTTCTGGATGCCCGCGGAAGCGGGCATGACGCCGAGAATAGACCGACTTATTAAACGAACTTCGAGGCCGGACGCTGGCATGCTTTCAACTAATCGACATCAGTAACCTAATTCCTTGTTGACGACATTCCTTAGCGGCTCACCGGCTATAAAGCGCTTTAGATTGTCCATAAAAATCGGCAAGAGCAGCGGCCATTTTTGCGCGGCGAGACCACCGATCCGGGGGCTGATGATGACATTGGGAAGCGACCACAGCTCCGAATCCGGAGGCAGCGGCTGACGCGGAAGGGCGTCCAGTGCAGCGCCGGTGAACCAGCCTTCCTTTAATGCTCGCGCCAGTAGATTTTCTTCAATCGCCTTGCCGCCGGTGAGATTGATCAGATAAGCGCTCTTCTTCATCGAGCGCAATTCGTTCTCGCCGATAATATTCGTGGTCGATGAAATCGACGCTAAGCAGAGAACGACGAAGTCGGCCTGCTTCAACAATGTCGGAAGGTATTCTGGACCGCCGAGTCCATCCACACAATCGGGCTTGTCAGTAACTGTCCGCTTCGTTGCGACCACTCTGAGGCCAAGCGCCTTAGCCTTGCTGGCCAATGCCAGGCCGACGGTGCCGAGACCCACGATGCCCAAAGTTTTTCCTTCGAGGTCCTCGGGGGCAAAAGGCTGCCACTGCCTTTCCTTCTGGGCTTCCCAGCATTGCGGCAGTTTTTTTGCCAGGGCAAATATACAGGCAAGAGCAAATTCAGAGAATGCGGTTCCGTGTATCCCCTTCGACGACGTCACTTGAATCGGTCGCCGCTTGACATCTGACGTTAGGTAGACGTGGACGCCACCGCGTGTGACGTGGAGCCAGCTCAAATTCGGCATCTTCTGGGTGAGCTCATCCGGCAGAGGCTCTTCGGTGAAAACGGCGTCAACTTGCGGCAGCCACCCGGCATCAATCGCCGAATCGTTGCCCTGCCAGAACTCACATCGAGGCGCGCCGGCGCGAAGCTCGGAGAATTCTTTTTCGGGGAGATTCAAACGAATCCAAACCCGACAGGACATAGCGAACTCGTATAGCAAGCACCGGAGGTTGTCAATGAAAGTGAAACGGTTGGCGACTCTGTTGCAGCGTTGACGCAGTTGTACCCCTGTGTTACTAACCGCCTAGAGTTCCAAGGAGAACTGCGCGATGGCCAGCATCACAGAATTGCGCGATCGCGTGCGCACAATGTTTCATGCGATCGATGCTCCATGGCGCTATCCGCGCTTTCCCGAGCTGCCGCCCGAGTTCTTGCCGCCGGAAAAGTTTCTTGAGCTCGTCTCGGAAACCGTCCTGACCTACCACACGAAGATCAACCACCCGTTTGTCGTCAAACTGATAAGAGGCGAGTGGACGATCAAGCAACTGCAAGCTTGGGTGAAAGAGGACTTTCACGCTAAAGTGCAGACCCTGCGGAATGACGCTTACATTGTCGCCACGGCGCCGACGCTGGATGAGTTGCAGGAGCAATTGAAAGTTTTGCTTTCGGAGTCGGGCGAAAATTTGGCGGGTGGAAAATATCCGAGTCATCCCGAGCTCTGGCTGCGGTTCTGTGAAGGATTGGGGCTCGAGCGTGAAGCGGTGATGCGATCCGAGCCGTCGCCGCTCATGCAAGTCATACTCGATGCCGAGCGCTACAAGTCGATGAAGCAGACCGTCGGCGATCTGCCGGCCAACCTCCGGGTGGGCGAGAAAATCAACGCGCTGGTGCATCCGATTTGGGCGGAGTCACTCCGAGATCATTACAGAGTCCGTCCGGAAGCTTTGGAGTTTTTCATTGCCCACGGCGAGGCGGATCAAGACCACGGCAAGTTGGGCGAGCAGATCGTGCTGCGCAGAGCCGCGACCTATGAGGCGCAAAAAGCCATCTGGATGCATCTGAAACGCAGCCAGGCGAAGCAGTGGGTCACCTACGATGCCTTTTACCAGGCCGCGATGCAGGTCGAAGACGGGTAAATGGTCGAAGAGATCGAGGCTTAAAGTTTCGTGCGTTAGCAAGTTCCAGGGACAAAGCATCCAAAATCCTTTGAAGTGCGATAATGGCTAAGCCAAAATCGCAAATCCAGATTTTTTGGAGGATCGGCAATCCAAAATCCAAAACCTGAAATCCACAATCTAAAGCGCCGTTTGGTGGAAGGCTTGCAAGTCATTACCGGCGAGGGCGTGCTCTCCGGGTCCGGGCATCTTAGCGTGCGCGTTCCAGGGACCGAGGCCTTTCTCATCAATCCGAGATTCGCCGGAGTATTGGCTGATCCCAAGGACATCTGCACGGTCACTTTCAGTGGCAAGCGCATAGCCGGCCGCGGGCCGATACCTTCAGAGACTCCGATACATGCCGCGGTGTACCGCAGCCGTCCCGACGTCGGAAGCGTTCTGCATTGCCATGCGCGCTATTCGATTCTTCTCGGTCTGCTCGAGCGGGGGCTCATTCCTTTCAATCGTGAAGCAAGGATCTTCGCCGACGGCGTGCCGATTTTTCCTGAAAGCCATGGAATCAACAATGAGGCTCTTGCGCGCCGCATGGTGGATGCCTTGGGTCCGCATTACGCGGTTTTTCTCCGCGGCCACGGCGCCGTGGTGGTGGGTCCCGGCATCGAGGGAACCTGCATCTCGGCGATCCAACTCGAGCGCGCCTGTCAGGATCAGCTCCTGATGATGAGTTTTACTACGGTCAAACCCATGGCCGATGGTGGGCGCGGCCGGATCAACGCGCGACTCGAGAATCCGTACAGGGCCTGGCCCTTTCTTCTGTACAAGCACAAAGTCAAATCAAAAGCCCAGATTCGCGCCGAAATCCGGACGCTCAAAGAAGGCGAGCATTACTAGAAGCGGAGATAGAGACAGCGAAAGAGACGGAGACAAGGCCCGAAAAAACGAAACCAAATAGGGAAAATGATGAGCAAACCCGCTTGGCTGCTTCTGATATCGAGTCTATTAGCAGCGTCTGGATCGATCCATGCGCAGGAAAAAAAGCTCGACCCATTTACGATTTCCTACGCGTCCGTCTCAGGGACTCGGGCGCCCCTGTGGATTGCCCAGGATCTGGGGCTGTTCGAGAAGTACGGCCTCGACGTCAATCTGATTTACATCGCCTCGGGCGTGACCTCGGTCAACGCTCTGCTCGGCGGCAGCGTCGATATCATCGCCGCATCGGGATCGTCTGTCGTCGGCGCGGCGGCGCGCGGAGCGCCGCTGGTGGTTATCGCCAGCCTGGGCCATATCGCCTACAAGCTCGTCGCCAATCCGTCGATCACGAATGTCCAGGGTCTCAAAGGAAAGCTCGTCGGCTCGAGCCGGATCGGCGCCGGTTCCGATTTCGCGCTGCGGCGTTTGTTGCCCAAGCTGGGCTTGACGCCAGGAAAAGATGTACAGCTTATTCCCACCGGTATCAGCGAATCGGACCGCCGGCTGGTGATGATGATGCAAGGCAAGATCGACGCGACGCTGGCCACAGAGGACAATCTTCTCCAGCTCGGGGCCCGGGGCGCTAAGTTTTCGGTGCTTGCCGACCTCTACGAGAACGGAATCTACACAACCGGCAGCGATATCGCGACCAGCCGCCAACTATTAAAGGAGCGACCTCGGCAGCTCAAGGCTTTCATCATGGCGATGACCGAGGGAGCGTGGTACGGCCGGACGCATAAAGATCAAGCGATTCGAATTTATCGGAAATATCTAAAGATCGAAGATCCCAAGCTGCTCGATTCGATGCACAAGAATTATTTGCTCGGCACGATTCCGGTAAAACCCTATCCGCAGGAAGAAGCCATCCAGAACGATATCGAGGACTTGAGTAATACTCTTCCCCATCTTAAGGGTAAAAAGGCCGCGGATTTTTTGGA
>DASQUN010000086.1:0-2269 GCA_035641275.1 Candidatus Udaeobacter sp.
AAGCCAAGGGCAAGTCGAGATCGTCGCGTATAGGCCAAATACGGAAGAAAAAAATCTCAGCGAACAGCTAAAAACAAAAAATACACCAGACAGAGCCCCTGAAGGCTGGCGCGTCTGCTTGAAATTTCCAGCGGGATGATCCGACACCGAAATCTCAAAGTCATTTTGCTTTTCGGCCACAGCCACTCACGTTTTCTCTAGCGTGTGCTCGCCAGGAGGCAAAGGTAAATGGACCCGGGTGAGGCTAAAAAATTATCCCGTGTCGAAGCCAGAGCCTACACGGATTATCTTTACGGCCGCGTGACAGAGCGCTGGCGGGAGCGGGTCACGAACCGGCCGTTCATGCAAATGCTCCGCTCGGGGACTCTTTCCCGCGATGCCCTGCGGCTCTTCTTCAAGAACTGGGCGTCGTTTACCATCGATATCAACACGGTGGAATGTGCCACCTATCACAAACACATCGCCTTTTTTCGCAAGCACCGCGATCTCATGACCGCCATGGCGCGAAAACTGGCGGACGAGCTGATTCATCCGAGGCCGCCGGGGCATATCCATGTCGTTCTTGAAACCGCCGGAGCGCTCGGTATAAGCGAAAATGAGGTTTTCCTCGAACCGATGGCGGCCGAGTTTCGCGGCCTGATCGATTTCCGCAGGGCTCTCCTTTGGGAAGGCACCATGGCTGAAGTTTACGCGGCGGGCGCAACAGAAGAACAGATCGGCTACTGGTCTGCGGCATGCTTCAAGGCCGTCACGGCTCATTATGGCTTGACGCCTCAGCAAGCCGCCTACTTTTCCACGCACGAAGAAGCGGACCTGAAGGAGCACCAGGGAGGCGTGATAGGCCACGGCAGTTTCAGGCGTATGGTGCTCGAACGCTTGCTCGAAGAAGGCGCGGAGACGCGCCCGGGCTACGGCCTCGAGTATTGCGCGATGACGTCGGTCGATCTCTACAGCGCCATGTTTCAGGCGGCACTGCAAAATAGCCGCTAGGCAATCCGCGCGCGGATTGTGATCCGTGTCTTTTCGCGCGGCAGCCAATGAAAGGGTGGTGCGATGAAGAAAAAAATTTCGCTCATCGTTGAAACCGGCCTTATCCTCGCGTTGTTCTTCGGCCACCAGACCGCATCGGGGGAGAAGCTGCGCGTGGCGCTACCGGCAAAGAGTCTTACGTTCCTCAACTTCTATGTGGGTGAAAGCTTTGGGGCCTATCAATCAGAGGGATTCGAGATCTCCCTTGAGCAGATCACCCCTCGCGTTGGCATCGCCGGAATGCTTTCCGGAGAGATCGACTACACAGGCGCGATCGGCTCCGCACTCCGTGCGGCCGCCACCGGAGTGCCGGTCAAAGCGCTCATGTTTACTATGGACAAGGTGCTGCTCTTCATGCTTGCAAAGCCTGAATTCAAATCCATCAAAGACCTCAAAGGGCGAAGAAATATCGTCGCGGTAACGGACACGGCGGCGACGCCCGCCTTTGCAGCCATCGCGATGGCTCGGGCTCACGGCATGGATCCCGCTAAGGACTTCGTCCTCGTGTCGGTCGGTACAGTCTCCACCGCCTTGGCGGCGCTCCAGACCGGATCGGCAGACGTGGCGATCTTGTCCCTGCCGTTTAACTTCAAGGCCGAGGAAGCGGGGTTTCGCAATCTGGGAAGCGCCGTAGATTACATGCAGAGCGCCTTCGCCGGCGTGGCCGCCACGGAAAGCAAAATGAAATCCAATCCGAGCCAGGTCAAGCGCATGCTTCGGGCAACCGTCAAGAGCGTTCAGCAAACCAAAGATCCGGCGAACCGAGAACGGGTGATCAAGCTGATCGCCAAGGAATTCAACATGGACACCAATACCGCTGCTCGTTCGCTGGACGAGACGATAAAGGCTCTTTCAGACACGGGCATCATGCCGGATGACGCGGTGAAGTCGGAACTCGAAGAGCTGCAGAAACGACTCAAAGCCAAAACCCAGATGCCCACAACGCGCTTGGTCGATTACAGCCTTCTCAAGGAAGCGTTGGCCGAGATGAAACGTTGAAACACGCCTGCACTAGTGTCATGTCCCGTAAGTTCGTTGACACTATCCGAGGTCATTCCGGGCAAGCTGGCGATAGCTAGCGCGACCCGGAATCCAGGAAATTGAAAGAAAATATCTGGATTCCCGCGCACGCGGGAATGAGTGCGCCCGTGAAGGTGCCACATCAGCATGGTGAAAGTCCATGCCGGAGTATGCCACAGCTCCGTAGCCGAAGGTAACTGCGTCGCCGTGAGGCGGGGTG
>DASQUN010000087.1:0-3809 GCA_035641275.1 Candidatus Udaeobacter sp.
GCAGTTGACCAGTCGGCTTAAGGAGTCAGAGATGGAAATGCTCTACGGCGCGATCCGCGAGACCCTGCTTGAATGGATCGAGAGATTACGCCAGCAGCGGGGGAAGGATTTTCCAGAACGTGTAACGGCCTTTCGTAATGAAATGGCCGTCCATGGCAAATTTCGCAAACCTTGCCCGGCCTGCGGCTCTCCTGTTCAGCGGATTGTCCATGCGGAGAACGAAACTAATTATTGCCCGCGCTGCCAAACCGGCGGGAAGCTGCTGGCCGATCGGTCGCTTTCGCGCTTGCTCAAGAAGGATTGGCCGAGAACTCTGGAGGAGCTGGAAGAGGGGAATAGGTCACGAACGAAGTAGGTTTGGATGGATTGTTATAACGTATGGAGAACCGCTTGCCGCTTTTGTGGGAGGCTGGCGGAGAACGAGGAATGTCAGGAGTGCTAGCACCATTTCGAGCACTCCGGCCATCATCCGAAAGAAGTTCGCTGCTACCAAGCGTTGGGCTAGCCACGAGTCATATTGTGGCGAATGTGGAAAGCAGCTTTAGCGCTGGAATCTCTGGAAGATTTTGTTTAGGCAATGCTAACCCGCTTTTTCACCCCATCGAGATATACCCTGGCTGTGTCTTCACCCGCTCAAGCCAGGCGCGGATCTTAGAAAAGTCATCGAGAGAAAATCCACCATCGTGCGAAACGTGCGTGTAGGCAAAGAGCGCAATGTCGGCGATGGTGTAGCCTCCGACGAAGAAATCATTCTTCGCTAAATGGCCTTCCATCACCCTAAGCGCCGCCCATCCAGCGTCGCGACGGACCGCGAGTGCGGCGCTCCGTTCGGGTGAGTCCGGCTTGTGCTGCAAAAGGAAGCGAGAAGTCGCAATGTAAGGTTCGTGGCTGGATTGCTCGAAGAACATCCATTGAAAGACCAGAGCCCAACGTTGCCGATCGTCCGGCAAGAACTTTGTGCCGCGGGCCAGGTAAGCCAGAATCGCGTTGGACTCCGCTAAAACAAAGCCATCATCTTCGAGAACCGGCGTGCGGGCGTTGGGATTGATCTTTAAGAACTCCGGCGTCCTGCTCTCACCGTTCAGGATGTTTATCTCGATGACCTCGCAGGGAATGCCGAGCTGGGCCAGCAGGAGACGGACCTTATAGGAGTTTCCCGAGTAAGCGACGTTGTAGAGTTTCACTGGCGTTGGCAGTTTCTAGTTGCTAGTTTCAAGTTCCTAGTTAATTCAGAACCAGGGACGAGAAACCAGGAACTAGAAACCAATCGTTACAGCTGGCTTTCGAGAACCTCCAATCCGTCCAGGCGATCGACAAGGTAAAGCTTGCCGTCTTCTGCGCGAAATACGTCATTGCTTTGGACGGCCTTTTGCCCCGTACCCGGCATCGGAACGTAATAGCCGACTTCCTTCGGAGCGAAGGGATTCGAGAGGTCGAGGGCGCGCAGCCCGCCGGCAAACCAGGTGACATAGTGAATGTTGTCGTAGACTTGTTCGGCCGGTTGATGTGCACCAAAGCGGCTGCCCGGTGTCGACGCCCCGTCGTAAGGGATCATGTAGTTTGCCACAGGCATGGGGCGACTTTCTTCGCTGATGTCGACGACCCATAGAAAAGCATTGGGAGTCGGCATGAGCTTCTCGCCGACCTCTTCGTCCGTGACGATCATGAAATCGCGGTCCATGATCTTATTTGCCAATGGCAGCGTGGTATGGGTGGGACAAGGGTAAGGGGGGCTCCAGTCGAGCATACTCACCGTCCTGGGCTTGCTCATGTCGGATATATCGACAATGGCGAAGCCGCCATGCCAGTAGCTAATGTACAAACGGTCACCGCGGCGAATCGGGTGGTGGCAACGATGGTCCCAGCCGTGCCACGTCGGCGTCTCGCCGCCGGCGGTCCATTGGCCTGGCATCCACCAGCGGCCGACTTCCTCCGGCTTCTCGGGATTCTTCAGGTCTAGAATCAATGCAATGTTACCGACATACCCTTCCATGTGCGGCGAAAGATAGGCATAGCGCCCGTCGAACGTAAATCGATGGACGCCCTTCGCCGCGGCCTTAAAGAATGCGATCTCGCGCGGCTTTGTACGATCGGAAATGTCGAACACTTTGAGACCGCCTTGCGGTTCGTTCTTGGTTTTATAGCGCTCGTAATTGATGAGCATCACGTCGCCGCTGACCCGGACTTTATGAGAGTGAATCCCCTCCGGCACTTCGAGTTGGGAAACGAGCTTGGGATTCTTTGGATCTCGAACGTCGATGATGGATGTCCCATGAGGCGGTTCAATGTGGCCGACATAGGCATAGCCGTCCTCAACGACCACCGAACCTCCTCCGGGAAGGTCCATCCTGCCGATCTGTTTGATTTTTTGACTTATGCCAACCGGTGGGGTTCCGTTCGTTGCCATGGTTGTGCCTCCTTTGGCTTGAGCCGCCTGTAAAGAGTTCTAACTCTGCTCGTTAATTAACCTCGCGCTGCTGAATCATCTCTAGCACCTCTTCGGTCGTGCGCACGCGCGACATGCGCGGAAAGATCAGCTCCATCAGCATGTCGTGAGCGCGCTGGTCGTGGGATGTCCCGCAGGCATCGCTCACGACGATTATCTTGTAATCCAAGTCTCTCCCCGAGTAAACAGTCGAAGTGACGCCCACATCGGTAGATCCTCCGGAAATAACGATTGTGTCGATGCCGCGTGAGCGCAGGGCCAGGTCTAAATAGGTTTGATGAAACGCGCTCCAGCGATATTTGGGAATGTAATAGTCCTCGGGGCGTGGATCGAGCTCCGGGATCACATCGGAGCTTTTGTCGCCGGCGAACACATGCATCTTTCCCTTCGTGACTTCGCCGTTGGGCCAAGGTTTGAGCGAATTATTCGTGTCAGTTAACAGCAGGGCCGACGTGGCGTTATCCGCTCGATGATTGCCTTTGGCAAAGAAGATCGGTATTTCCGCCGCTCGGCCAGCCTTCATGAGACGTACGGCGTTGTCCACCCAGGGTTTCATTCTGGCTTGTGCGACCGCGTCGCCACCATGATAGTAACCATTCAGAATATCGAAGAAGAGTATCCCCGTTTTCTTGAGATCAAAATCGTTGACGTTCATCGCTTTTCCCTAGCGAATCTTGATTCCCCGTTTTTCTTTTTCTTCTATCACCTTCCATCCCTGATTCGTATACCATTCGATCTGGCGGAACAGGCCGGTAAAAATCCGCACGTCCTTGTCTTCCAGCCCGGCTCGGCCCAGAATCCGACGGAAAGCCAGCAGCATGTGCTCGGGATTTTCCGAATCCAAAAAGCCGATCTTTAGCAGCGTTCTCCTCATCCGATCAAAGAGGCGCTCAATGCTCTCGGCGTCGGCACGGTCGATGGTTGATTTGCCCGTGTCCGTCAGCGAGGCGATATAAATTTCATAAAGACAGATAACGACGGCTTGCGCCACGTTCAGAGACGGATAGTCGGGATGCGTGGGAATGGTGATGAGCAACTGGCAAAATTCAAGGTCTTTGTTGCTCAAGCCGTGGTCTTCCGGCCCGAAGATCAGTGCGACTTTGCCCGTTTGCGCCGCCGCGACGATGTCTGGCGCGAGCCCGCGTGGCGCTTGACTATGTCTGCGATAGAGGCCGGCGCGACAAGTCGTCCCGACCACCAAGACACATTCCGCAATGGCTTCGCGGATGGTTTCGTAACACTTTGCCTCACCCAATATATCCCGTCCGTGCACCGCCATAGCCCGGGCCCAGAAGCTGCGAGTTCGCGCTTTGCCGACGATGGAGAGATCGGTCAGGCCCAGGTTCTTCATGGCGCGGGCGAT
>DASQUN010000088.1:0-3652 GCA_035641275.1 Candidatus Udaeobacter sp.
GGCGAGATGGGATCTACGGTCGAATCGGTAAAGCTTGCGCCCGATGATCCGGAAGTAATAGCGGGTCACATCAAAGAAGCGAAGCTGGCCGGCGCCGACGTGATTCTGGTTAGTGGAGGCATGTCGGTGGATCCTGACGATAAATCGCCGGAAGGCATTCGCCGCAGCGGCGCCACGGTGGAATCCCATGGATTCCCGGTTCTTCCGGGATCGATGTTTCTCATGGCCTATTTAGACGAGACGCCGGTTTTGGGTCTCTCGGGCTGTGTTCTCCATGATCCCGTGACCGCATTTGATGCGCTGTTGCCGCGGCTATTGGCCGGGGATAAGGTCACCCGGGCGGACATTATGGCCATGGGTCACGGTGGGCTGCAGAGAAAACACGATCATTAGATGGAAGGAGTACAAATGGAGATCTTACGAAGCCTGAAGGAGCGCTGCGACCCCAGACTCTCGGCTCTAATCGTCGTCGATGTCCAGAACGATTTTGTCAGCCCGGAGGGGAGCGCTGGCAAAAGAGGTGAAGATGTCGGCGCCGCGCTGGCGATGATGCCGAGACTCATTCGCTTGATCGAAGAGGCGCGGCGTGTTGGGCTCACGGTCGTTTATATCAAGACGACCCACAGCGACTGGACCGACACTCCTTCTTGGATCTATCGCAGCTCACAAAAGGGAGGTTTAAGCACCTGCCGCGAGGGAACCTGGGGTGCTGAGTTCTATGAAGGGATTGCGCCTTTGCCCAGTGAGCGAGTCGTGATCAAACATCGCTACAGCGCGTTTATCAATACCGATCTGAACACGGTCCTCAAGGCGAAAGATATCCAGAGCGTTCTCATCACCGGGGTTGCCACCAATGTTTGCGTCGAGACCACGGCGCGCGACGCCTACATGTTCGATTATTACGTGACGATGGTCGAAGACTGCGCGGCGGCGTACGATGCGAAATTGCATATGGCGACCCTCGAAAATATGAGGCGCCACTTCGGTCTGGTGGCCTCTTCGGATGAAATCATCGATACCTGGAGCGGATTAGAACAGAGAAAGGCAAGCGGATTGTAGCTCGAGCCACAAATTTCGCTTTAAGGCCTGGCATGATATTCATTCATGCCAGGCCTTTTTCGTTATTTCATGAAAGCGGCGTTGATTTCCTCGAGCTGCTCCACGGATGGGCGCAATTCATCTTGGGTCAACTCAGATAGAGGCGTGTCGCAGAGATTCAGCTCTTCAGCGAATTCCTTGCGATCTGGGTTGTAGTAAATCAGGCCCGTCAAAAACTTACCCTCGGCAATAGCGGCGTGGATGGCCGAAATCGCTTGCGCCTTGTTGGTCGGATCGTAATCTTTAGTGAGCTTGTGCAAAACAATGCGCGAGCCGTCGTGCAGCTCCACCTGGTGATCGGTTCCTTCATTGTAATCCGCTTCGATATTCTCATACGGCGGAATGAAGTCGAGGTCATGGATCGGATCGAGATGGCCTTTGGCGTATTTGAGGCTCTTGGTCGATCCCTCGTGGTTGTTGAAAGTGACGCATGGGCTGATGACATCCAGGATAGCGCTGCCCCTATGAGCGAGAGCGCCCTGGACCAGGGGTGCCAGTTGCTTGCGATCGCCGGAAAAGCTTCGAGCCACATAAGTCGCACCCAGCGTGATCGCGAGCTCTGCCATATCGATGGCCGGGATATCGTTAACCTTTCCGCCTTTCATGACGGACCCGACATCGGCCGTGGCCGAGAACTGTCCCTTAGTCAGTCCATAGACACCGTTGTTCTCGATGATGTAGGTGATATTCACATTGCGGCGCATCATATGACAGAAATTCCCCAGGCCGATAGCCGCCGTGTCGCCATCACCCGACACGCCGATCGGGTTGAGAGTATGGTTGGCCAAATTAGCACCGGTGGCGACGGCTGACATTCTGCCGTGGACAGCATTGAAGCCAAACGACTGGCTCAAAAAATATGCCGGAGTTTTCGAGGAGCAGCCGATACCACTTAGCTTGACGACCTTTCGCGGGTCGATGCTGCTCTCGTAATAGGCGCGCATCACCGATGCTGAAATCGCATCGTGACCGCATCCACGGCACATGGTCGAAGGCGCGCCTTCGTAATCCTTTTCCGACAAATGAATGCGGTTGAGTTTTGCTTCTGCCATTGTCCTATCCTTACATCTGAGCGGTTTTGAGTTGCGCGGACTGGGAGGCATCGAAGATCTGCTTCACGACTTCACCGGCCGTGACCGGAAGACCGTTGTAAACCAACACACTGGTTATTTTTGCCCCCAGTTCAGGGTACTCGTCTTTGATAATTGCCGCCATCTGCGCGTCGCGGTTCTGCTCTACCAGATAGATGGTGTCGTGCTCGGCGAGAAAATCTCGGACCTCGCTGCTCAGTGGCAAGGCTCGGACCAACAGGTGGTTGGTTTTCAAGCCTCTGGCGCGCAGCCTGTCTCGCGCCTCCCGGACCGGCTCAAAGCTCGATCCGTAGCAGATGATACCCGTCTTTACGCCCTTGGTGATCTCAACGATGGGTTTAGGGACGTGTTTGCGGGCAGTATCGAACTTTTTTCGCAACCGGTCGAGACCGTACTTGTAATCATGCTCATCTTCCGAATATTTGGCGTCGGCATCATGGCCGGAACCGCGGGCGAAATACGAAGCCATCCGGTGCGGATTGCCCGGCACGGTTCTGTACGGGATGCCATCGCCGTCTTGATCGAAATAGCGGCGGAATTTCTTTCCGGCTTTAGCCCACTCTTCGAGCTGTTCTGCATTTAAGCGTTTGCCGAGATCGAAAGAGTCTTTCTGGAGTCTAAGCGGTTCGGATGGCCAAAGATTCATTCCCAGGTCAAGATCCATAGCGACAAACACCGGCGTCTGGAAGCGGTCCGCGAAGTCGAAACTCCGACGCCCGAACTCGAAGCAGGAATTCATATCGTGAGGAATCAAAATAATGTGACGGGTATCACCGTGGGAGGCGCCGTACATAAGCGAGATATCCGCCTGCTGAGTTCTCGTCGGTAGGCCCGTAGAAGGACCGCCGCGCTGAATGATGAAAAAAACACAGGGAATCTCAGCGTAATAGGCAAGACCGATGGATTCATTCATAAGCGACAGTCCAGGGCCCGATGTCGAGGTCATGGAACGTGCTCCCATCCAGCCGGCGCCAACGATCATGCCAGCCGACGCGATCTCGTCTTCCGCTTGGATGATGGCGAAAGTTCTTTTGCCATCCTTTGGCTTTCGAAGCCTGGGAAGATAATGCTCCATGGCTTCCGCGAGAGAACTGGAGGGAGTGATTGGATACCAGCAGATAACGGAGGCTCCGCCGTAGATCGCCCCCAAGGCGGCGGCGGTATTGCCTTCAGTAATGATCTTACCTTCGTTGCCCTTGGGAATCACTTCGAGCCGGGCAATGTTTTGAGTGTAGCCTTTCTCCTTCATGTGTTGGTATCCGGCGTCGATGCAGAGGAGGTTGGATTCGATGACCGCCGGCTTCTTGCCGAAGGTATCCTCTAGAACCGCCTTGATGACCTCCATCTCGATTCCGAAAAGGTGAGCCAAGGCGCCCACGTAAACCATGTTGCGCTGCTTCGCGCGCAGCGGCGAGGCGGGGACCAGTTTCGTCACCAGCTTGTTGGCCGGAACGCCTAGATAC
>DASQUN010000089.1:0-3097 GCA_035641275.1 Candidatus Udaeobacter sp.
ATGTAGACGTCTGTGCTGGCCGGCTGCCCAGCCGCCGCCTCCTGCGCGAGCCTCAACATCAGTCTTTGCATGTCCGGCCCAGGCGTAAACTGCGACTTCAAATTGAGCCCGTATTTCTTGTTCATTCCGGCCACGAGCTCCGCCAACCCCTTGGCGCCACCGAAGCTGTTTTGCGACCACTGTCCTCTGATTATGCCCTCCTTCTTTGCTCCTTCAACCAGTTGCGCCAGCGAGGTTGCGGACGCCGCCTGTACCCCCTCGACAATAACAGCGGTCAGCAGCATGGTGATAATTCCTATCGTGCCAGCATGGTTAAGCGAGCCAAATCTGAATTGACCTATCATAGCGAACCCTCCTATAAAGTCGTTCTCGGTCCATGATTCATCCTGTATGAACGCTTTGTTCCAAAACGTTAAGGCCGGTTTTTTGTCCGGCCGGAAAAACCATGACATCGGCCGGATCCACGTAGAGGTAAAGTTTGCCGTCTTTTTGTAACGGAATGCTGCGTCCTTTCCCGACCAACGATTGGTCGGCGACTTCCACATAATAGATGAACTGGTCGCCCAGAAAAGTGCTGGTGCGCAGAGTCGCCTGCAACACATTGGTATCGGTCGCGGTCTGACCTTCGACGACGGTTAAAGCCTCCGGTCGAAAACCTACGAGGACATCCTCGCCGGGGCGGGCGGATCCCTTGATGCCGAGCCGGCCTATGGGGGTCTCAGCGCACGAAGAATGAACCATCGTTCCTTTGAGCCAGTTGACCGAGCCAAAAAACTCGGCCACTTCCGCGCGGCATGGTTTATCATACAATTCCATCGGGGGTCCGACCTGAAGCAGTTGGCCGGCCTGCATCAAAGCGATCTTGTCGGCGATGGCCATGGCTTCTATTTGATCGTGCGTGACATAGAGCACCGTCGAGCCGAGTTGCTTGGCCAGCTCCCGAATCTTGCCGCGCACTTCCTCCCGCAGCCGCGCATCGAGATTGCTGAGCGGTTCATCCATCAAGAGTATCTTCGGGTTGACGGCAATGGCCCGGGCGAGGGCGACACGCTGTTGCTGGCCGCCGGAGAGCAAGGTCGCAGAGCGCTCCGCGAAATCTTCCAGCTGGACCAGACGCAAGGCTTCGTGAACGCGGCTGGAAACCTCGCGTCGCGCAATTCGCTGGGTTCCTTCGGCTAGAGGCAACGCGACATTCTGATAAACGGTAAGGTGCGGCCAAACGGCGTAGGACTGAAACACCATGCCGAGCTTGCGCTGCTGCGGTGGCACCCATGTAGGCGGGCTGTCCGACGAAACCACATGACCGGCGATCCGGATTTCACCCCCATTGGGGGTTTCAAGGCCGGCCACGCAGCGGAGCAGAGTTGTCTTTCCTGAGCCGCTCGCGCCGACGATGACGAAGAACTCTCCTTCGATGACCTCGAGACTCAGATCCTTGATGGCCGCGACCTTGCCGCTGCTGACTGCGAACTCTTTGGTGAGGTCTCGGATGGAGATCATAAGCTTTCGCCGTTTCTGGTCTCTGGTTTCCGGTTGCTAGTTAACTAGGAACAAGAAACTTGGAACTAGAAACCACTGCTGTCCCCGCGGCTCGTGCTGCGCAGATAGCACAGCGCCCACCGGTAAGGCCAGTTTGAGCTTAAGTGTAGTTCACGCCGGGCAGCGGATTTGCCACCGCCTCTTCGAGAGTCGTGGTGCGGTTCCACTGCTCGGACGGGCGGCTCTTGCCGTCCCAACCGACTTGATCCATTGACGCGTAAAGCTCGATGTTGAAGCCGTCGGGATCGCGAAATTCCACTCCCGGATTGCCCCCGGCACCGCGCCGTCCTTCGTAGACAATCGGCACTCCTTTGGCGCGGAGAAAGTCGCGAATCTTGAACAGCTCCGAGACGCTCCCGACCTCCAAAGCGCAATGGTGAAAGCCGGGCCGGCCGTCCTTCGGTAGCTCGTCGTTTGTCTTTGCCGGGACAAGGGCGATGGTGTGATGGTCCGATCCTTGGCGGAGAAAAACCATGCCCATCTCATTGCGGTCGGAAGCTTGGAAGCCCATGATTTCCGTCCAGAACTTCGTGGTCCGTTCGATGTCACTGACAGTGAAGACCACGTGACCCAGTTTTTTCACCTTGACCGGGGTGGCCTCGGGGGCGGATGCGATAGCCTCGGGCCGGCATTGCTCTCTTAGCGTTTCTGCCTCTAACATATGTGCCTCCCTGTTAGAAGTTAATCTTGAAGAGAGAGTCCGAAATCCGCGCCGATTCTCATTGATACAGGGGCGGTTGTCAAGGTCATTGTGGCCCTGGGGATCGAGTGTTGGAGTATGCGAATGCTGGAGTGTGGCGTTGTAAAATGCATCAGTCCATTACTCGACTACTCCAATCTCGAGTGAACAGATTCAGGCCCGGTTCGAATGATGGTGGGACTGCTGGTAATGCTGGCGCAGTAGATCCTTACCGTAGTCGTTGCCATTCGGAGTGCGAACGACCACATGGATGTGATCCCTGTAAGGTTTCTCGTATTGGGGGAACGCCTGACCTCGCTGGTGGTCAAACTCAACGATCAGCACCGGGCTATGGACACGGTAGTAAAACACGCTGTCTTCTTCCGCGCCGCCCATCCAGGCAAAGTAGGTGTCGCGGAGATGCCGCTTCAGCTCTTCCATCTTTATTTCGGCGTGACCCGCTCGGATACGGCCGACGTGAATCTCAACCAGGCGGAGCAGAAGGTCATGCTGAGAGGTTGAGAGCGCATCGTAGCGGATTCCGTCGTACCGGAGTTCGAAATTGTCACGAAAGGCGGTGGTGAATGGCTCACGCGGCAAATCGCGCGAGAGGATAGCTTGGTTGCGTTGCGCTAGAGAAAGCGCGCGGATCACCCCCAGCCCCTGCTCCTCTTCGGCCTTGAACACCCGTGTGCCGGCGTACTTGCCGCTCTTGGCATAGACCGGCTCCGAACCCAGGAAAGCGGGAGTCATGACGAGCTGGTCTCCGAGGACGAAGGTGTTGATGTTCAGATGATGACCGTCGATCTGCCAGCCCCACGGCTCAGTGGCGGAGGGTCTCCCCATAATGCTGAGCCAGTAAAGGTCCTCGCCGTATTC
>DASQUN010000090.1:0-9141 GCA_035641275.1 Candidatus Udaeobacter sp.
AACAAACCGTCCAGGTCGAAAATCGATTTCGGCGACTTGGGTTCGAACCAACTCTTGGGCATTAAGTGAGCGTGGCAGTCAATGACCATAAGAGGATTACCTTTCTCCCACTAAACATAGGTATCAGCTTGCCAACTCGTGTTGCAAACACTGGAGCTTTGAACCGATTAGGTTCAAAGAGACTATCTGCTATGATCTTAAAGACCATTTCAACAGGTCAGGGATCCAGGTGTTGAGGCAAGAACAGACGGGCTATTTGCAAGAGCTTCGACCCCATATCAAGGCGAGCCTATTCCTCCTTGTTATGGGAACGGTTGTGGGTATTTTATCTGCAGCCCATTTTTTCACTGTCGACTCTGGCTTCAGCGACTCCCTTAAAAGCTTTACTCAAATATTCACCGGCCTGCCCAAACCGTTGCTCGCGACGGCTATTTTCTTAAACAATGCGACAAAGACTTTGCTGGTTCTGATTTTGGGAATTATTGGCGGCGTATTGCCGATTTGTTTTTTATTATTGAATGGCTACGCTCTTGGCTTCGTGCTCTACTCCTCGGTCCAATCGAAGGGTCTTGTGCCATCCTTGTTGGCGATTGTACCCCACGGGATGTTTGAGCTTCCGGCGGTACTGCTAGGTGCAAGCATAGGAATCCTTCTCGGCGCCCGCGCGATGAGGCGGTTGTTTGGAAAATTTGAAACGCCCCTAAGGAATGATGTCGGCCGCGGGCTGAGCTTTTTCTGGAGCATCATCCTGCCGCTCTTATTGTTCGCAGCCTTTATTGAAGCCTTCGTTACATCCGCGCTTGTGTCAAAGTAACTTTTGCGCGAAACGCCCCTAGACCTCTTCGCGGCTAAGGAATATCCGACGCCGGTACCTGATGGCCGGCATCGCTACTCCTGAAGGTCACCGCGGAAATCCAGTGATTCCGCGGGGCTCAGTCGTATCTCATCGGTAATTCCATAATTAGGACAGCGCTGGGCACAACTTTGTTTATGGATGGAGGGTTATGTTACAAACAAATTGTGGAAGGATCCAAGCGGCAGCTCGCGCGACTGATTCGTGGCGCGACCGGTGAAATCAAAGCCGATCTCATCGTCACGGGCGGAAAGATTATCAATGTTTATTCGGGCGAGATTCTTGACCGCGTGGACATCGCTGTCTTGGATGGAAGGATTTGCTACCTAGGGCCAAGCGCCAAACATACGAAGGGGGATACAACGGAGATCCTGGATGCGCGAGGTTTTTATGTTTCTCCAGGGTTCATGGATGCCCACACGCACATAGCTCACTACTGCCGACCGTACGAATACCTTCAAGCCTATCTTCCTCACGGTACGACGGCTCTCGTGACCTCGGCTGACGAACTGGCGACGGTCTTCGGTTACCAGGGAGTAAAGCTCTTTTTAGACGAGGTCGCGGCCCATCCGTTACGAGTCTATTCGTTAATCTCCATGGTTGCCCCTCAGGATCCGCTGCTCTGTAGCACGAAAAGTTTGTCACAAGCCGAAGTTGCCGATGGATTGACCGATCCGCGGGTGTTGGGACTGGGTGAGATGGTCTCCTGGTTGCGTTTGTTGCAGTGCGACCCCGAACTGTTGGAAAGGATCGAGATGGCCCATCAGCGACGAAAAATCATTCACGGCCATACCGCCGGGGCGAGGGATCAAAAGCTGTGCGCGCTCGGTGCCATCGGCGTTTCTTCGTGCCACGAGCCGATTCGGCAGGAAGACGCGATTGAACGGCTTCGCCTTGGGTACTGGACCATGCTTCGGGAGGGCTCATTGCGGCAAGACTTAGGGTCGACGCTGAAGCCGTTGATTGAGCGCGGTATCAATCTGCAGCGGCTGATTTTGGTGACCGACAGCATGGCGCCAGATGATGTGGAAACCTTCGGTCACATTGACCACGTGGTCCGCCGTGCGATCTGTTTGGGAATGTCGCCCTTGCAAGCGATTCAGACGGTGACCCTGAATCCGGCGACTTACTCGGGGCTGGAGCAGGAGATTGGAGGCGTTGCGCCGGGACGTTCGGCGGATTTAGCTTTCATTGACGATCTCGAACAATGCCACGTTCATACAGTTCTGATCGGTGGCAAGATCGTCGCCAAAAATGGCGCATCGGCGGTGGAGACCCAGCCGATACCTCTGCGTCCGGAACTCATGGAGAACCTGGCACGGCCGACTGTTACGCCTGCTGTATTGAAGATTCCGTACGCCGCGGCTTCCGCTAAGATCCGCGTCATGGAGCTGATCAATCAGACGATCACGGCTGAGAGGTTCATGACCGTAAACACCCACGCCGGTGCTCTCGAAGCCAACATACATGAGGATCTGTTGAAAGTGGCCGTATTTGATCGCCATGTGAGGAGCGGAAAAATCTCTATGGGTTTTCTGAAGGGGTGGGGTGTGAAGCTCGGAGCCGTGGGAACGACTACGAACTTGGATGAAAACACGCTTATGGTCGTCGGCGGCAACGACGCCGACATGGCGCTGTGCGCCAACGCTCTGATCGAATGTGGCGGAGGAATGGCGGTTGTGGATCGGAATCAGGTGCTCGAGAAGATTGAGTTCGGGTTCGCCGGAATTTTCTCGCTTGACCCGTGGCGACAGGTAGGAAAGCAACTGAGCGCTCTTCAGCGTCGCCTAAGAGAGAACGGCTCAATGTTCGATAGGCCGATGTACGCGCTGAGCTTTCTGACTTTTGTCACCCTGCCTTCGCTCAGGATCACAGCGCGTGGTTTGGTGAGCGCGAAGGAACGGAAGATCGTTCCATTAGTTGTGGAATAGCGAGACTAAGACGCACCTTCTTTCTTTGCGTCTTGACGCAAGGGCAGCACCCGCCCTTCCTTTTTCATAGACATATGGCCCTCGAGAAGCGCCCCGTCGCCTATGACCAAGCTCTGAGCGACGACGTCGCCGATCACTGACCCGGGCGGCTGGATCTCGAGTTTCTTGTCAGCTTGCACATCCGCCAAGACCTTGCCGTGGACCAAGATGGACCCTGCGCTGATTTTTCCCTTCACCGTAGCTTGCTGTCCAATGGTTACGTTGGCTTGGGCGATGACCTCGCCCTCCACTTCGCCTTCAATGATAGCTGGCCCGTCAAAGTGTAATTTGCCATTGATTTTCGTTCCTGGTCCAAGATAGCCACCTAAGTCTGCCGGCAGAGCGGCCGGTCGGTTGATATCTGCCATAAGTTCCCCCTTTCAGTACAAGGGCTGAAATCATAGGTTAAAATGCAAAGCTTGTCCACCCATTTTCTGGAACGAGCGCACTCGTGCGAGCACTTTGCTTAATCAAGAGTCGGTCTGCTATAAATAGCAAGGCCTAAACAATTGACCGCCACCAAAGGCAAAATTCATCCTTACACTCGCCGCGGAGACTGAACATGTCGATCACTGACCTAAGGGATTTTCTTGACCTTTTAGACGAGCATGACG
Source organism: Candidatus Udaeobacter sp. (assembly GCA_035641275.1). Classification (GTDB taxonomy): domain Bacteria; phylum Desulfobacterota; class Binatia; order UBA9968; family UBA9968; genus DASQUN01. The sequence continues at coordinate 3,438 of DASQUN010000090.1, forward strand.
AACTTCAAAGAATCCAAGTCGAAGTGGATTGGAATCTCGAAATGGGAGCGATCACACGGCGTTGTTATGACCTTGGCGCTCCTGCCGCGCTATTTGAAAAGGTCAAAGATTACCCCGAAGGATTCCGCACGCTCGGAGCCCCACTCGGTGCCAGCCGGAAGCGCGGGCATTCGCTTTTTGCGCGCACGGCATTGGCGCTAGGTTTGCGTCCCAGCGCATCGCCTAAGGAAATCATGCAAACGTATCTTGAGCGCAAGGAGAAGCTGATTAAGCCGGTTATCGTAAAAAGTGGACCATGCAAGGAAAACATTTTCCTGGCCGAGAATGTCGATCTGCTCAAATTTCCGATTCCCTTGATCCACGGCGGCGATGGGGGTCGATATATTGGCACATGGCACACCGTCATTACTAAAGATCCGGACAGTTCCTGGGTCAACTGGGGAATGTACCGCTTGATGGTTCATGATCGGAATACGCTGGGTTGTTTGTTTCCGCTGCAGCAACACATCGGGCAGATGTATCAAAAATACGAAGCTATGAATCGTCCGATGCCGGTTGCCGTCGCGATTGGAGCGCAGCCCGTCGTTCCAATCGTCAGCTGTGTTCAGCTGCCGCCGTATGTCAACGAAGTCGAGGTGGCCGGTGCGCTGCAGGACGCGCCGATTCCGCTGGTGAAGTGTGAGACGGTCGACCTGGAGGTCCCTGCGACGGCGGAAATCATACTCGAAGGCGAGGTCCTGCCTCACGAACGAATGACCGAAGGTCCGTTTGGTGAATATATGGGCTACGAAGCAGGGAAATCATCGCCTAAGCCGATCTTGAAGGTAAGAGCCCTTACGCATCGTCGGGATCCCATCTTACCTTTTTCGAATATGGGCATGCCGGTGCACGAGGGACAAACCGCCACCGCGCTAATCAAAGGCGCTGAAATTTACAACGAGCTAAAGAAGCTGGGCCTTCCAGTGACAAGCGTTTACTGCCCACCTTTTGGCGTAGGCCACATGGCCGTCGTTTCCACCGAAGTGCCATTCGTTAACTTTGCCCGTCGCGTTGCACATGCGGTCTGGGCGACGAAGCCCGGGATCTTTACCTATTATATTGTCGTCGTCGATGCCGATGTGGATCCGACAAGCATGGATGAAGTCTTGCACGCGATCACGACGAAATGCCATCCCGTAAACGGAATTCATCAAGTGCCTCACAATCCCGGATTTCCGGTTTTGCTGCCGTTTTTGCCAATGAAAGAGCGACTCATCGGAGACGCGGCAGGCGTGATTTTTGACTGTACTTGGCCGAAAGACTGGCCCGAAGAAACGATTCCCGTCAAGGCAAGCTTCGAAAATCTATGGCCAAAGAAGCTGCAAGAGCGGGTGCTGCAAAATTGGCAGACTTACGGATTCAAGAAAGATTAGACGGCTAAGCTACGGGGTAGGTGACGAGATGCAGCGAACAGCTGTTTTTAGACCTGGTTCGGGCGAGTTTAATAATGGACAAAAAGAGTGAAAACAACATATCTGGTTAAGGCAATTGGGAGGAGAATTAACTGGCTTTTGGCTCAGTGCTTTCTTCTTCCTGCACCCACTCGTGAAAGCGGCTTTCTAGGATCCGCCATTGGCCTCCGACCTTGAACGCCGGAATCTGGCGATGCTGAATCATCCTGTGTAAGGTACGCTTGGAAATTTTCAAAATATCGGCAGCTTCGGCAAGGGTCAAAAGCTTAATAGCCGTATCGGTTTTTTTCATATTCTAGGCTCCTGAATTATCCGAAATTCAGCAAGCCGTATGCCACTGGAGTCAGGTTTCTAACCCATTGTTTTTAAAAGGATCACGGATTTTGTAAGCTGGCTAGAATGCTCCGGTTGCGCAAAAATCGACAGTCTCAGCCTCAGGCGGACAAAAATGAAACGACAAACTTGGCCACAGCAATGTTTCGCCAGTCGATGCGCGATCGCGCTAACTGAATTCCGAAAGAGGGGGGAGACAACTTTGAAATTGGTGCGAGGAGGGGGATTTGAACCCCCACGCCATTTCTGGCACTAGCCCCTCAAACTAGCGCGTCTGCCGGTTCCGCCATCCTCGCGAATTCAGATTAGGGCGTCGTCGATTTCTCCGGCTGTGTTCCTTGGGGTGCAGCCGGTAGCGCGGGCGCCTGAGAACTGCTCGGCGGCGCGTTCTCTGTACTCGAAGGCGGTGCTGCGGGTGTCGAGCGCGGCTCCACGGTCGGTGTGCGGCTATCGAAAATCGTCGCTGACGGCTTGTGGCCGGCAAAATAGCCAAGAGTCAAAGAAGTCATCATGAAAAGGATGGCCATGCCGGTGGTCAATTTCGTCAGAAAATTTCCCGCTCCGCTGCTGCCGAAAATAGTCGAGCTGGAGCCGCCGAACACGGCGCCAACTTCGGCTCCCTTCCCTGTTTGCAAGAGCACGACGAGGATTAAGCCGATACTGACAACCACGTGAATGACTGTTATGACAATAACCATACGTTATGAACCTACTATGTCAGACACCGTACGATTGGCAAGAATGTTTCCGGTCTGAGGCTTGCGCCTCCGACCAAGAAGCCCCTGACATTGGCCGTTCGTCCTAACTCTGGGGCGTTGTCAGGATTGACGCTCCCGCCGTATAGGATACGGACCGCACTGCCCTTCTCTTCACCGAACGATTTAGTGAGGAACAGCCGAATCCGCGCGTGCACCTGACTGATCTGTTCCGGGGTTGCGTTTTGACCTGTGCCGATTGCCCACACCGGCTCGTAAGCGATTTCGATTTTGTCTATAGCATTTCTCATTACTCCCTTCAATGCGATCCGTAGCTGCCGAGAAATGATTCTCGAAGTTTGTCGGCTCCGGCGCTCGCGCAATGTTTCGCCAACGCAGAGAATGATTCGGAGTCCATTGGCAAGCGCGGCGCCCAGCTTATGAGCGACCAGAGAGTCGCTTTCGTGAAAGAGATGGCGCCTTTCCGAGTGACCGAGGATGACGAAGTCACAACCGATATCGCGAAGCATGGTGGGACTGACTTCGCCGGTGAACGCGCCCTTTTCCTGCCAATGGCAGTTTTGTGCCGCTAGGTGAATCTTGCTGTTTCGAATGGCTTCTTTCACTGCCGCCAGCGCCGTGAACGGCGGAGCCACAGCGACTTCGACGGAAGCCGGCTTCTGGTTCAGATCTTCAGCAATTTGTCGCGCTCGCTCTAGACAGTCGGATTGGGTACCGTGCATCTTCCAGTTCCCAGCCACTAGAGGAATACTCATGCGTTCTCCTCAAGCGCTTTGATTCCGGGGAGTTCTCTGCCTTCCAGAAATTCCAAAGTTGCACCGCCGCCGGTCGAAAGGTGGGTAATCTTGCTCTCGACCCCCGCGGCGATAACGGCAGCGACCGTATCACCTCCCGCAATGATGCTCGTGAGCCGCGCATGATTTTCCGCGAGTGTGTTCGCTAAAGCTCGGCTGCCCTCGCTGTAGGGTTCCACTTCGAACAAACCCACGGGTCCGTTCCACAGGACCATCTTAGCTTTGCGGATCTCGTCACCGAACCGCGCAACCGTTTTCGGTCCGATATCCAGGCCCATCCGGTCGGAGGGTATTCTGCCGTCGAAAACCGTTGCGTTTTTCTTTTCCGAATCGCCGGTGACGTGATCCATAGGCAATAGCAAAGCTACAGGCTGTTCGGTCGCAGCTTTTATCAACTCCTCGGCGAGCTTGAGCTTATCGTTCTCGACCAGAGACTTACCGATCTCTATTCCCCTGGCTTTGAGAAATGTATAAGCCATACCGCCGCCGATGAGAAGCGTATTTACCTTCGGCAGTAGGTTCCTGATGACGCCAATCTTGTCTGAGACCTTGGCGCCCCCGAGAATCGTCACAAAGGGCTTGTCTGGATTGGACAGTACGCGAGACAGATAATCGAGTTCCTTTTGAAGTAATAGGCCGGCGGCTCTTACCTGGAAGAAAGCCGCCATGCCGACAATGGAAGCGTGAGCGCGATGGGCGGCTCCAAACGCGTCATCGACATAGACATCCGCCAGTGAAGCAAGGGCCTGCGAAAAAGCGAGATCATTCTCTTCTTCCTCTTTGTGAAACCGGAGATTTTCCAACAAGACAACTCGATGGGCCGGATCGCGTACCATCTGCTCAACCTCGGTGCCGATGCAATCCGGGGCCAAAGCCACCGGTTGCTTGAGCAAATTTTGCAAGTGATCGCGCACCGGAGCGAGGCTGTATTTCGGCACGACTGTTCCATTCGGGCGCCCTAGGTGAGAGGCGATCACCAGTTTTCTTGCGCGCTCAAGGATGAGTTGGATCGTCGGCAGCGCGCTTTCGATGCGATGCGGTTCAGTGATCTTGCCTTGATCAATAGGTACGTTAAAATCAACCCGCAAGAAGACTGTTTTACCCCGCAGATCGATTTCTTCGACTTTGCGAATCATCGAGGATCCCCGGACGGTCTTAGGTTGGGCCGTCTTCCTAGAAAAATTTGTTTTTCTAATTGACTAATTACAGGCCTTGTAATATTTTTTCAAATGGCTCCCGATACCCGCAATGGCTTTTTTTTGGCCCCTCCAGTTGTTAGCCCAAGAAGGGCTTCCGGCACCGCAAGAGCATGGCATTCTTGATCTGGTTCGCGGATCAGGACTCGTTGTTCAAGCGATTCTCTACCTTCTGATTTTGTTCTCCGTCGTCAGCTGGGGTATTATTGCTTACAAATATCGGCAGATGCGCCGCGCCAAACAGGAATCAGAAAAGTTCATCGAAATCTTTTGGGAGCGGCGTAATCTTTCATCGATTCACGACGCGAGCCGAGATCTAAAAGGCAGTCCTATCGGGCAGGTATTTCGAGCAGGCTACGAAGAACTGGTCAGAGTTTCGCGCACGAAGAAGGAATCATCGAGTGGAGAAACTCTCACGACCGAGCTGGGGGGCGTAGAGAACGTGTCCCGGGCGATGAAACGCGCCACGAGCGTTGAGACCACCAAGCTCGAGAAGTATCTTACTTTCCTAGCGACGACGGCGAGTGCCGCGCCGTTTATTGGACTGTTCGGCACCGTTTGGGGGATTATGAATGCCTTTAGAGGCCTGAGTGTCACGCACTCCTCGAGCATACAGGCCGTAGCCCCTGGCATCGCCGAAGCCCTGATTGCGACCGCCGTCGGGTTGGCTGCCGCGATTCCCGCCCTGATGGCGTACAATTACTTTGTCCAGCAGATCAAGGTCCTGGCGGTCGAAATGGACAATTTTTCGCATGAATTCTTGAATATCGCCGAAAGACATTTTTTTAAGTAGAATAGGGAGCGAGTTTTTAAGTACAATAGGAAACGAGGTCAATATGGCAATAGACGCCTCTCCGCAACGTGACGCTGCCGTGCTGGCGCAGATCAATGTGACCCCCCTAGTAGACGTTATGTTGGTCCTTTTGGTTATTTTTATGGTTACGGCCCCCATCATCCAACAGGGCGTTCAGGTGAACCTTCCTCAAGCGAAAGCCGGGGCCATTCCGGGAACCGAAGAGCTGTTGGTCGTGACGATCGCCAAGGACGGCAAGATCTATCTTAACGACAATCCCATGAGCCCTGGTGAGTTGGGTCAAAAATTGCGGGCCATCCGAAAGCTTCAGGCGGATAAGCAGGTCTATCTCAGGGCCGACCAGGACGTAAAATATGGCATTGTTATGAAAACCATCGCGGAGATTAAGCAGGCAGGAATT
>DASQUN010000091.1:0-8998 GCA_035641275.1 Candidatus Udaeobacter sp.
GCTTTTTAACATATATAATGGTTTTGAGATTTTTCCATGAGGATCGCTCAGATCACCAGTGTCTATATCTCTGTTCCGCCGAAAACGTATGGAGCAACAGAGCGGATCGTCTACCATCTCTGCCAACAGCTCACCCGGCGAGGACATCAGGTGGAACTTTTTGCCTCTGGAGACTCGCGGGTCGATTGCCCGCTCCATTTTGTTTTGCCCGTTGCCAGCCAGGATGATCCCAATTCGACCTTCTATCTGGAAAAGGAATTTGAGGCGCGAAACACCTATAATCTTTATCGCCAGACCGGACGCTTCGATCTGATTCACGCTCACTGGACGACCCTGGCCCCCTATTTCTCTGTCTTTGCGGCAGCGCCAACTTTGGTCACTTACGCGTATATGGAGAAACAAATCCACGAATACTATCGCCAGCACTTCCCGCTTTGCCTTCCGGTATGTGTCAGCCGGGCTCAAACGAAATTGTTGGGGGACGAATCAATACCCGTCGTTTACAATGGGGTCGATCTGGACGAGATTCGATTTAACGACAAGCCGGAGGATTTCTTTATCATTGTCGGCCGGATGACGCCCGGGAAAGGCATTGCCGATGCGATCCGCATCGCTAAGAAAGCTAAAACGAAGCTCCTCATTATCGGCCATGTCACGACTCACTTGCCTTGGAGCGAGGAGTACTTTCTCAAAGAGGTCAAGCCTCATATTGACGGAGATCAAATCCGCTACATCGAGCGTCTACCCTATCACGATATCGTGCAAATGATGGGCAAGGCCAAAGGGTTCCTTTTCCCCCTGCAATGGGATGAGCCGTTTGGCATGGTCGTCACCGAAGCGATGGCCGCAGGAACTCCGGTGCTCTCGTACCGGCGTGGCTCAATGCCCGAATTGATCAAGAACGGTGAAACTGGTTATCTGCTCGAAAATGAGGAAGAGATGGTCGAGATGACTCATCGGATCGGAACGCTGGATCGCGCGCGCTGTAGGAGCTGGGTCGAGGAGCGTTTTTCTTTGGAACAGATGATCGACGGCTATGAGCGGCTTTATAAACTGGCCGTGAGCAGGCAACGCAGGCAGAAGCTCAAGTCAAAGCGAAACCATGCCCGGTAAGCAATGGAACCTCAACCGACTGCTAAGCGAGAGTAGCTATTGGCGCTCGTGCATCCTTATCACTGCGGCCCATCTGGACCTATTCGATTGGATCGGCAAACAGGAAAAAACTCCCAGGGCTCTCGCTACTCATTTTGGCGGCAGTCGAGTGGGGTGGGAGATCTTTCTCAACGCCCTGTGTGGCATGGGTTTATTGCGAAAGCGCCGCGAAAGATACGCCAATACGCCTATCTCTTCGCGTTATCTAAGTCATGGCGCCGCAACTTTTCTTCTGCCCGACTATGACGCTTGGGAGGTTTGGGGCGGGCTCGCGTCTGCCCTTATCACCGGAAACAGACCCACGATCCAGAAACCCTTCTTCTCCGATCACAGGAAAGCAGAGCGGTTACTCCATGGTCTGGATCTCCATGCTCAGGAGATTGCACCTTATCTGATCAAGAAACTAACGCTGAGCCGCTGCAGAACGTTGCTGGACGTGGGTGGAGGGCTTGGAACATATTCCATTGCCTTTTGCCGCTCCTACCCTCGCCTTCGGGCAACCGTGGTCGAGCATCCCTACATTTTTTCTCTCGCCCGTCGAGCCGTCAGCGAGGCGGGTATGGCGAAAAGAGTGCGGGTGATCGGAATGGATTTTTCACGAGAGGATCTGCCACGGGGATTCGATACCGCATTTGTCTCCAATGTGCTCCACGCGCACGGGGTCGATGAAAACCGTTCCATGCTTCGCAAGCTCCATGGTTGTCTCAACCCCCAAGGACAATTGATCTTGCGCGATGTATTCATGAGTCGGGATCGGACCGCTCCCGAGTGGGGAACGCTTTTTTCCCTGTTACTTCTTTTGCACACGCCCCAAGGACGCTGTTACGCTCTTGACGAGATTCTCGGCTGGCTGCGCCAAGCCGGCTTCTCACATATTACAAGACCCTTCCGCTCCAGCCCAGTTCCGTTCGATCCCGATGCGGTTTTAATAGCCAAGAAGAGCTAGCGGGCTCGATACAGTCGCGGACAAAACGTCCTGGTCGGGTACAAACAAAGAGCGATGCGCATATCGACCGAAACGCCCTCACCCCGCGGTCTCCTTAGCCGTCCTTACGCTCGCCGGGCATGGCCATCTATCCGAAGGCTAGCTCTCGTAGCGGCACGACGATGCTATGGCCTTTTAGCTTTTTCACCATGACTTCATCCGCAGTGATGAGCGGATATCCCACTTGCCCCGCCAACGCCACATAAAGCGCATCATAGATTGTAATCTTGTACGCCCAGGCGATCGCGTTGGCTTTGCACAGCAGATCGAAATCGGGAGATCTTGTTTCGAGATGTAAATCTCGGAGTGTTTCTAAAGCCGCTGCGCCGTCTTCCTCTTTTGCTTTCGGAGCGAACCGGACGGCGTTGAGAACTTCCAATAGAGCGAGCTGTGGAATGAAAATCGTTGATCGGCGCGAAACGTGAAGCTCCCGCAAAGCCAACGCCCGGTCACGGTCCACTTCCTGCTGATAGAGGAACCACTTCACTAATACAGATGCGTCAACTACGTAGCCGCCGTGATGAGCATAAATCACCGGTCACCCTTCAGGTGAGTGTCACGGAATTTCCGAATCGTTGCCTGAGCATCCCAGTCTCCCAATTTCTTCGCCAACGCATCCATTTTACGGGAGGCCTCCTGCATCTTCTTGCGCTTCTCTTCTTCTTCGCGCTCGCGCCGCTTAGCTTCGATATATTTTTCTAACGCGGCCTGAATGAGCGCGCTGCGATTCGTCTCTTCCGCCTCGGCTTCGCGGTTAATCTGTTCAAGCAATTCGTCCTTTAAGAAAACGTTGACACGCGCCATAACACACCTCCACGATACAGATATAACATATTAAACGTATGCTATAAAGTATGTCTTGCCAAGCCCACTGCTCAGTTATCGAAATACATCAGTTGTTTCGTTACCTTGACTAACAGAAGCTAGAGGATTTGAGGAGCTACTGACTGGATGAGTCCACCTATTGACGCGGTTGCGATACAGGCGGGGATGCCGCTGGAGGTCTGGCTTTCTATGCCTCGATTGTCTTGAAACTGTCTCGGACTCGGGAAGCGATACCGCGGGCATGGACTCAAGGCATAACGGCAACTTCCATTTTCCAAACGTGCTCGCGGAGCGCTTCCAGCGTCGGCAGAATCGGCGCGAGTTCTTCGCCACGGACTCGAATCGCCGATGGCTGTTTGAGCCCGTGACCCGTAATATTGCAGACGACGAGATCCTCCCGATGAATCACGTCTCTCTGGCGCAGTTTTTTCGCCGCCGCCACCGAAGTCGCCGCCGCAGGCTCGGCAAATATGCCGGCGAGCCTGCCCAGGAGCGATTGCGCTTCCAGAATCTCGGCATCGCTCAACGCCACTGCCGTTCCCTTTGAATCACGCAAGGCCTTCAACGCTCGCCATCCCAGCGAAACTGGATTGCCCACCTGAATGCTTTCCGCGATCGTCGGTTTGGCGACGACCGGCTCAATATCCGCCAGACCCTTTTCAAGCGCTGCGACAATCGGGGCGGCCGCTGCGCTCTGAGCTGCGACCAGCCTGGGCGCGCGGTCGATCCAACCTAGAGAAAGAAACTCCTGATAGCCTTTCCACATGGCATAGAGTCCCGTGCCGCCAGCAGTCGGGTGGATGACCCAATCCGATATTTGCTCGTTCAGTTGATCGACCATTTCATAAGCGTAAGACTTTTTGCCCTCGTCCCGATAGGGATTAGACGACAAGCAATCGTACCAACCGAATTCCTGCAGGGCACTTTTGTAAAGCTGGGCGACCTCATTATCGAAGTCACCGTTCGTCACTACCACCGTCGCGCCATAAGCGCGCGCCTGAATGATCTTCGACGGCGCCGTCCCCGCCGGCACCATCACGACGCTTTTCAATCCAGCCGCAGCAGCATATGCGGCGACCGAAGCGGCGGCATTGCCTGTAGACATGACGGCCGCCGTCGTGAATCCGAGTTCTTTCGCTTTGGAGAGCCCGACGCTGTTGCTGCGGTCCTTGAGCGATCCCGTTGGCAGCACCGTGTCATTTTTCAAGTAGAGCCGAGGGATTCCTAAATGCTCACCGAGCCTTTGCGAACGAATTAACGGCGTGCATCCCTCTCCCAGCGAAACAACGGAAGAACGATTTTCAATCGGAAAAAAGTCGAACCAGCGCCAAATCGTATAATCCCGGCTGCTGCGCAACGCATCCCGGTCGGCGCGCGTCAAGTGGCTAATCTCAACATTCACCTCAAGAACGCTTTTGCAGTCCGGACACTGAAAAATCGTGCCCGTGGCGGGCTGATGCGCACACTTGGGACAACGAAGCGGCTTCAAACGGCCCATAGATCTACGACGTCCTCCGTTCGATTTCGTTGAGTGATTTTTCCAACTCCCCTTCCAGATCTCCCACATCAAAACCGACTGCCCGCGCGCCGTCGAGTGTCGCAATGCAAATCATAACTAGGTCCAATGCTTCCTTCGGCGGTGGCTCGTCGGGATGATCCTGCAGGTAGTGGTCAATGCGGCCTTTGAGTGTAAAAAAGTCTTGGAGGCATACCACGGGCGGGAGGTCCCGCAGCGGACCGCTGTTCTCCGTCAATGGAGCAAAGGCGACGCCGCCGGGGTCTACCAGCGCGATCTGAGTACCGTTTTCAAGCAGCAACACCAGATACGTATCCTGGGTCTCCGGATGGATCTTTTCCGCAAAATCTTTTACGTCGGACCATGACAGCCGGATCCGCTTTCCCGACGCGACGTCAAGAAAAATCGAGTTTTCTTCATCATAGAGAACCACGTGCTTATGGGTGTCGGCCCAAAGCCTGACCTTCTGCTTCGCCTGATCGATAATAGATTCCATGGGATTACTCTAGCATGACTGGTCATTAGAACCACGAGATATACAACGCGCCTGCAGGCGAGCATAACTTGACACCCGAGAATCGCATAAGCTATTACCCGCTTCCAGCACGCGGAAAAAACGCGCGCCGAAAAGGAACTGATCATGAAGAAATTGCTACTTGCTGTGGTTGCATGCTTGGCGGTCTATGGTCTGGCAATCGCCACGGTGAATATCAACACCGCGACCAAAGAGGAGCTCCTGTCGCTCAAAGGCGTTGGCGAGAAAAGGGCCGAGGAGATCATCAACTACCGAACTAAAAATGCCCCTTCAAAACCGTGGATGACCTCGGCAAGGTGCCCGGGATCGGCCCGGGGCTCATGAAGCAGATTCGGAACGACATCACGGTATCCGGCAAGACGGTGACCGACAAACCCGCCGCGGGTTCAACAAAAACAGCGCCGAAAGCCGGCGATTCCACGAAGTCCGAGAAGGCTACGAACGCCAAGCCCTCGACGGAATCGAAACCGGAAAAAAAATAGCTCGATCAAGGATTCGTCTGGTCAGCCGGCAAGTGGATTCCGCACGGCGAGTGGAAGGAAACGGCCAAATCGGGCGCTCTCAGCACGCTAAGTCACATCACGCTCTGACAAACTCTCCCACAGCACTTCCGCCGGGTGCTTGGCTCTGCGGCCGGTGAGATGCTCGATCTGCTGGCGACAGGAGATGCCGGGCGCGACGATTTCCACATCCGCGCCCGCGGCTTTCACGGCAGGGCCAAGACGGCGACCGCCGATCTTGAGCGAAAGTTCGTAGTGTTCTTTTTCAAAGCCGAACGAGCCCGCCATGCCGCAGCAACCCGAATCGACTTCGCTGACGTCATAGCCGGCGCGCTTCAGCACCGCCACGGTCGGGCCGGTTCCGACCAGCGCTTTCTGGTGACAGTGACCGTGAAGCAACACTTTGCGACCGTGGTTGTTTAAACCGAATGAAAACTTTCCCGCGTCGCCTTCTCTCAAGAGAAACTCTTCAAGCAGAAAACTATTCTCCCCTACCTGCTTGGCCGCGGCGGTTCGCAGAAACTCTGGATACTCGTCTCTCAAGGTCAGTAAGCAAGAAGGCTCCAAGCCGACAATCGGCACGCCTCTGTCCACATGGTCGGACAGTTGATCGACGTTCCACACCGCATTGGTTTTTGCTTCTCCCAGCATACCTTTTGAGATCATCGGACGACCACAGCATCGCTTGTTGATGAGCCGCACGCGATAACCCAGACGCTCCAGCAATCGGGTCGCGGCAGTGGCCACGTTCGGCGTGTTGAAGTTGTTGAACGTGTCATGGAAGAGCACAACTTCACCTTTGGACCCCTCGCCCTCAATTTTCCGGGTGTCGAACCAATCCTCGAATGGCTCTTCGGCGAATTGCGGCAAAGGGCGGCGCCGATCGATGCCCGCGACTTTTTCCATAAGCCAGCGATTCAATCCCGATCGGGCAATCCAGTTGGATAGTGGAGCAAACTGGGAACCGATGCGGTTCAGCCGCTCAATGCCGCCGAACATGCGATTTCGAAGGGGTAAGCCATTGGCGCGATGGTAGTGGTTGAGAAACTCATACTTGAGCTTCGCCATGTCCACATTGGAAGGACATTCCGCTTTGCAGGCTTTGCACTCCAGGCAAAGATCCATCACCTCATAGAGTCGCCTGCCGGTAAAGTCCTCCTTGGGCACCTTGCCTGAGAGGACGGCGCGCAGCGCGTTAGCCCGCCCGCGTGTCGAATGCTCTTCGTCGAGCGTTCCCATATAAGATGGACACATGGTGCCGTCCAACTTCTTGCGGCACTCTCCCATGCCGCTGCACATCTCGACCGCTCTGGCAAAACCGCCTTGCTCGCTAAAGTCCAGCGTCGTCTCCGGCAGCCAGGTTTTATATTGCGGGCTGATACGGAGAGATTCGGTCATGGCCGGCGAGTCGACGATTTTCCCCGGATTCATCAGGTTTTTAGGGTCGAATACCCGCTTGACGTGGCGGAACGCCTCGTAGAGGGTCGAGCCAAAGAGCTTCTCGTTGAAGTGGCCGCGGGCCAGGCCGTCGCCATGCTCGCCGGACATCGCCCCGTTGAACTCGAGCACGAGATCGGAAATCTGGTTGGCGATGGAAACCATCTTTCGGACTTCGCTCGGTTCTTTGAGGTTGATCAACGGGCGAATGTGCATGCAGCCGACCGAACAGTGGCCATAATAGCCCGCGATGGCATCGTGACGCCTGATGATTTCTTTGAATCGTTTGATGAACTCCGGCAGCCGCGCCGGTTCGACGGCGGTATCTTCCACGAAAGCAATCGGCTTTTTGTCGCCTTTGGTCCCGAGCAACAAACCCAGCCCGGCCTTGCGCACGCCCCAGATCGCTTTCACTTCTTCCGGCTTGAAGGCAAGCGTAGAGGCGTAGCCGAGACGCTTTGCCTTACGCACCTCCTCGAGCTTGTAAATTTGCTCCCTGACGATATCTTCCGTATCGCCCGCATACTCGACCATCAGCAGCGAATCGGGATGGCCTTGGACAAAACCCAGCTTTCGTGACTGCTCGATGTTGCCGCGGGCCAGATTGAGCACCATCTTGTCCGTGGATTCGAGGGCGTACGGCGCGGTCTCCAGAATAACTTGAGATGATTCGAGCGCCTCGAGATCATCATCGAAGTGAATGACATCGAGGCCCGTCCATTTGGGCTTTGGCACGAGACGCATTTTGGCCTCGACCACCGTGCCCAGGGTCCCTTCAGAGCCGACGACAATCCGCGACAAATTGAACGGCTGCGGCTTGATGAACTCATCCAGGTTATAACCTGAAACCCGGCGCATGATCTTCGGATAGCGCGCGACGATCTCGTTTCGGTGCTCTTTTGCCAGACGCTCGACCTCACGATAAGCCTGGCCTTCAAGGGTGTCGGTTCGGCTCTTGGCCGCCATGGCCTCCGGCGAAAGATCCTTCAGCACAGCCTCGCTCCCGTCGGACAGCAAAACGGTCAGCTCCAAGACATGATCGAGCGTCTTTCCATAAGTCAGCGAGTGCGCGCCGGCCGAGTTGTTGCCGATCATGCCGCCGATCGTGGCGCGGTTGGAGGTCGAGGTATCGGGGCCGAACTGCAGGCCCATCGACCGCACGTGGGCGTTGAGCTCGTCTTGGACCAAACCGGGCTGAACGCGACACCAGAGCTCTTCGCGGTTCACTTCGAGCACGTTGTGCATGTACTTCGAAAAATCCAACACCAGGGCATGTCCGACGGTTTGGCCGGCCAGCGAAGTTCCGCCGCCGCGGGGCAGCACCGGCACGCTGAATCGATTGGCAATTTCGATGACGGCCTGCACGTCGCCTTTGTGGCGCGGCACCACTACGCCGATCGGCTCGATCTGATACATCGACGCATCGGTGGAGTAAAGCAGAAGTGAATAAGGGTCAAAGTGCACGTCGCCCTCGACTCTCTTCTTCAGCTCCGCTTCGATGTCCCGGTAGTTACGTTCGGTTTTCGAATTCATACCTCGGCTTTTAAGTAGCATGCTTTGTAAGTCATCGGCAATCGAAGCGATAGAACTGAGCGATGAGCGCCGAGGACTGAGTCAACGTGTGGTGAGGTTGAGTTGTTTTTGTTCATTTGTATGTGGACACTGACAGCTATTCGACCGAGGCTCGAGCCCTTCCGAGCGCGGTCAATGGGTCTGTGGCTTGTAGGCCGCCCCCCGTCTTCTCCAAGGTGACGATTCCAACAGCCCAGACCTGAACGCCACCTTCACGTTCGTGTGCCCGCGCTCTCCATGACTCGGTCTCGGTCGCTTCGTGCGTACTTACTTTAGGAACTCCTTCGTACGTCCTCGAACCGGCTAATCTTGTCCATCTGTTATTGCTTTCTTCTGTCTTGTTCCTCGGCGCTCAGAACTCCTTTGGCTTTCTCAAACACCGCCTGAAACATCGGTTTCGTCAGTTTCCCAGTGAAGGTGTTTTGCTGACTCGGATGATAGGAACAGAGGAGCGTGAGATTCTGTGATAGTCGAAC
>DASQUN010000092.1:0-4860 GCA_035641275.1 Candidatus Udaeobacter sp.
CCGGCTCCGATCTCGACCTCAGCAGAATTATCCCATCCCGCTGAATATGAGCTTAAGGCTGCGTTTCTCTACAACTTCATCAAGTTTACCGAATGGCCCGCGGCGGATTTGGGAAAAAGCGATGACCCGTTCATTATTGGAGTGTTGGGCAAGGATCCGTTTGGAGGCGCTTTGGATAAGGTAGTTGGAGGCGAAACGGTTCATAATAAAACAATTGTGACCAGGCGATTTGCGAGAATGGACGAGACAGCGGCCGGCAGCCACGTTCTGTTCATAAGCTCTTCGGAAGAGAATAATTTGCCGGCAGTCCTAAGGGTCCTTGGCGGGCAAAGCGTTCTCACGGTTAGCGAGATAGAAAACTTTGCCCGACGTGGAGGCGTCATCAGTCTCAAGAGGGAGAACAACAAAGTGGTCTTCGAAATTAATCTCGAGGCGGCAAAGCGAGCCAAATTGACCATGAACGCGCAGCTCCTGAAGCTAGCCAAAATCGTAAAGAGCGCGCCGTAAAGAGGTCGTTGGCCAAAATGGCTTCATTTCGCGATCTATCGATCAAGCACAAGCTGACATTGCTGAGCGTCCTGGCGAGCGGCAGCGCGCTGATTTTGGCCTGTGGAGTCTTCGTCGCTTATGACGCGCAGACCTTTCGTGACGCGATGGTAAAAACCATTTCCACCGACGCGAAGATGGTCGGATACAATAGCGCCGCCGCTATCCTGTTCGGTGAACCGCAGTCGGCGACCGAGACTCTCACGGCCCTCAGCGCCGAAGCGGACATTCTATCGGCGGGAATCTACACGCGCGATGGAAAACTTTTCGCCAGCTACCTGCGTGATAGCCAAACTCCCAGTGCGAAAAGCGCACTGCCCGTATTAGAGGGCATGCAGCCCGACGATCATCGATTCGAGGGAGACCACCTGGATCTGTCGCGCCAGGTTATTTTTGGCGGAGAGGTGATCGGCATAGTCGCCATCCGCGCTGACCTAACGACCCTGCAGACTCGTCAGGCACGGTATATCGGCATCGCCTTCGCGGTGCTGCTGATCTCCACCGTTGGCTCCATTTTCGTATCCCTGTGGTTTCAGCGAGGAATCTCTCAGCCGATTCTAAAGCTGGCGGCGACGGCAAGAAGCGTATCCCGCGTTAAGGACTTCTCGATTCGCGCGAGGGCGGATAGTCGGGACGAAGTCGGCCTGCTGGTTGAAACTTTTAACGAGATGCTCGACCGGATTCAACTACAAAACAAGGAATTACAAAGGGCCCATGACGAGCTCGAGCAGCGGGTCATCGAGCGTACCCTCCAACTCGAGGCGGCCAACAAAGAGCTCGAGGCTTTCTCGTATAGCGTCTCGCATGACCTTCGCGCGCCGCTTAGAAGCATCGACGGATTCAGCCAAGCGTTATTCGAAGATTATGCCGACAAGCTCGATGCTCAAGGTCGAGATGACCTGCAGCGCGTGCGCGCTGCTTCTCAGCGCATGGCGCAGCTGATCGATGACCTGCTCGAGCTCTCACGGGTAACCCGCAGTCAGATCAACCGCCAAACGGTGGACCTTAGCGCGCTGGCTCGGACCATAGCGGCGGAGCTCCACAACTCGGAGCCGGAACGCCAAGTCGAGTTTGCTGTGGCGGAAGGACTCTCCGCAAGCTGCGACCCGCGCCTGCTGCGCATCGTGCTGGAGAATCTTCTCCGCAATGCGTGGAAGTTTACAGGCAATCATCAAAGGGCAAGGATCGAATTCGGTCGTAGCCACAGCAACGGTCAATCCGCCTATTTTGTCCGTGACGACGGCGCCGGATTTGACATGGCCTACGCGGATAAACTGTTCGGCGCTTTTCAGCGCTTGCATGCCATGACGGAGTTCAACGGGACGGGCATTGGATTAGCCACGGTTCAACGCATTATTCGCCGACATGGTGGTCAGGTTTGGGCGGAAGGCCAAGTGGAGCAAGGCGCCACGTTCTATTTTACGCTATGACTGTAAAAGAGGAGAAGACTCATGGACAAAGTCATCCTGTTGGTGGAAGACAATCCTGACGATGAAGCGTTGACCCTTCGCGCCCTTAGAAAAAATGGCATTCAGAACGAGGTGATAGTGGCGCGGGACGGAGCGGAGGCCTTGGATTATCTCTTTGGCACCGGAGTCTATGAGGGTCGGGATGTAAGCGTGCTGCCGACGGTTACGCTGCTCGATCTCAAGCTCCCCAAAGTAGACGGACTGGAAGTGCTCAAACGGGTCCGCGCAAACGAACGGACACAATTGCTTCCCATGGTCATATTGACCTCCTCGAAAGAGGAGCAAGACCTCATCAACGGCTATAAATTGGGGGCCAACAGCTATATCCGTAAACCGGTGGATTTTGCCAAGTTCATGGAAGCCGTGCGGCAGTTGGGCTTGTATTGGCTGCTCTTGAATGAAGCACCGCCTGCGAGGAGTCGGTAACATGCATCGCTCCTTTCGGCTCCTAATGGTCGAGGACTCGGAAGACGACGCATTGCTAATCGTTCGCGAGCTTCGACGCGCGGACTATGATGTGACGTTTGAACGAGTGGATACTCCCGAGTCCATGGCGGCCGCGTTGGCCCACAAGAGTTGGGATCTCATTCTCTCCGATTATACCATGCCGCATTTCAGCGGCGTCGCTGCACTGGAACTGTTGCAGACAAGCGGCCTGGATATTCCCTTCATTATCGTATCGGGCAGCATTGGCGAAGACCTAGCCGTGGATGCGATGAAAGCCGGCGCTCATGATTATATGATGAAAGGGAACGTCCAACGACTGATTCCGTCCATTGAGCGGGAGTTGCGCGACGCGGAAGTAAGGCGGGAGCGCAAGCGAGTCGCAGAGGCGCTACAGGAAAGTGAGGCGCGCAAGAGAGCCATTCTGGACGCCGCGCCGGATTGCATCGTGACCATAGATCATCGGGGAAATATCGTTGAATTCAATCCGGCGGCAGAAAGGACCTTTGGTTACAGATACCACGCCATTATTGGCAAACCGATCACCGATCTGATCATCTCTCGGTTTGAGCGCATGGATGATTATTTGCGCACAGGGGACCGTTCTATGATCGGCAAGCGCATTGAAACGATCGCTATGCGTGCCGATCGTGCGGAATTTCCTGTCGAGGTCACCATCACCCGCATTTCGCAAAGAGAACCGCCGATGTTCACCGCCTACATTCGCGACCTGACGGAACAGAAGGCTCAGGAAGCCATCCGCCGCAGAAGCGAGGAATTGGAGGAACAGAACCGCCTTGTGCAAGAAGCCAATCGTCTGAAGAGTGAATTTCTTGCCAACATGTCCCACGAACTCCGCACGCCGTTAAACGCGATCATTGGCTTTTCGGAGCTCCTCATCGATGAAAAGGCGGGTTCGATTACGCCCCAGCAAAAAGATTATCTGACCGACGTATTGACCAGCGGGCGACACTTGCTTCAGCTCATCAGCGATGTACTTGACCTCGCGAAAGTCGAAGCCGGCAAAATGGAATTAAACCCTGAAACGTTCTTCGTCAGAAGGGCAATCGATGAGGTCTGCGCCGTCATGGTTCCGATCGCATGGGCGAGAAATATCAGGATCAGCATCGAAGCCGCACCGACGGCCGTCGCGACACTCGACCAGCGGAAGTTCAAGCAGGTGCTCTACAACCTGGTTTCGAATGCAGTAAAATTCAGTCACGACAATGCAGAGGTTAAGGTCACGGCTAATCTTGACCTGCAGGGACAGCTCCGAGTCGAGGTAAAAGACTTCGGCATCGGTATCCGAAAGGAGGACCTGCCGCGCCTTTTTCACGCGTTTGAACAGCTTGAGTCCGGAGCGGGGCGGCACTATCAGGGAACCGGCCTTGGCTTGGACCTGACCAAAAAGCTCGTCGAACTCCAGAAAGGCTCAATTGCGGTTGAGAGCCAACCCGGCAAAGGCTCAACATTCACGATCACATTGCCGTCTGACCTAACCGAGTCAAAACAGCTCACGGGAGCGGTAGTGACCTCTGGCTAGCCAGTCGGCTCGGTGGGTTCGCCAACCTCAGCGCAGTAAAACCAACGGCCGTGAAGTTAATCAGGAACGTCTTCAAAGCACGTACAGCGGCTTTATTCCAAGAGAACGACCATAAAAAACTATATTGAGAAAGGCAGAAAATGGGAAACTTAGACGATAAGCAGCCGGTGATAAGAGACGAGATTCGAGTTTCTCGCTTCGAGCAAGTAGACGCGCTCGTAAAACTCCTCATCGAGAAGGGAATTATCCGCAAAGAGGAGTTCATGGCGAAGGCGGCACAGGAGCGCGGGGCGCATCAAGAACACTTACAGAAAACCATCGGTAATCGGAAACGAAGGTGGCGTCAAGGTTCTTTTTAACGTAACGGGCCAGACTCTTTGGGCCGAGCCGTTCCACAGCTTTCGAAGTTCTCGGTGCTGCAGCGGCGCTGCCTGCCAGGGTGAAAGTCTCAGGGTCGCTGACACCAATCCACCCATAATTTTCGATCGAGTAGCCGTCGGCGGGCGGTGAGCGTCGGATGGCTTTTTCGCTCGTAGACAGCTTGCGTTTGAGACGATGAGGCAAAGCTGGCCCGCCGACCGGGCCGTTCCACCACGTGGAAAAATCGCCTACCTCGGTCGCATCATATCAGTTCACGGGAGCCACGTGAGGACAGGTGAGAGGAGTAGAGCCCGAATCAGGGCTCATTTTTGATCTTGAATTTTTCTGTAGTCAGAGCCCGGTGAATTCGCTCGATGTGTTCGGCGCCGGTGGTTTCGAGGATCAATTCAACTTCCGTTTCGCCGATGGCCATCCGTCCGAACCCGCGGCTGTGGGCGATGTGGAGAATATTGGCGCCCAGTTCGCCGATTCGTTGAC
>DASQUN010000093.1:0-2361 GCA_035641275.1 Candidatus Udaeobacter sp.
AAGTTTGGCGCACTCTTGGGCTAGACGACTTTTTTCGAGCCGCGCGAGTTTCTCCGCAACGGCTTCCTCGATGGCTTGACTACGGTTGGGGAAGACTTGTTTCTCAACCAGTCGATCGAGACGATTCAGCGTGGATTTATCTAAGGAAATAGCAACTTTTGATCTTGCCATGACTCACCTCGCGGTATGACGATAGTTCATACCGGAACCTGGGTCAAGGCACGCTTCCGATCAGCGCTCCGATGCATCGGATGGTTGGGCGGCGGTTCAGACGGGCGGAGCGGTGCTCGAACACCTGTATCCATCATTATGTTCCTACTGTCCCCGTGGATTGCTCCCTTGCATCTTTACACGCTGTATCGTTCCGCCGTAGCGACCATGAATTTGCCGGTCGGGGTTAAACTTGGAAGCTTTCAATGATTTGATGCTTTGTTATAAACTGCTGATAAAGACACTCGGAGAATTTATGGACGTACTAAAATCTTTTCTGACGGGGAGGGTCGTCGTAAAAGTTGGCGACATCACCAAAGAAGATGTGGACGCTGTGGTCAATGCGGCGAATGGAACTTTGATGGGTGGAGGCGGTGTCGATGGCGCGATTCACCGAGCAGGCGGGCCGGAGATAAAAAAAGCCTGCGAAGAGATTCGACGCACCCAATGTCCGGAGGGTCTGCCGACGGGGCAGGCGGTTATTACGACGGCGGGAAAGATGATCGCCAAGCATGTCATCCACACGGTCGGGCCGGTTTACGGCCGGGGAGGGAAGGACAAGGCGGAGCTGCTGGCGGCTTGTTATCAGAACTCCCTCAGCTTCGCTGCGCAGAACGGCCTCAAGACGATCGCCTTCCCGGCGATTTCCACTGGCGTTTACGGTTATCCTCTCGAAGAAGCTGCCGAAGTATCCTCTACCGCAATTGAGAAGTTTCTCATGAGCAAAACGTCCATAGAACAAGTTCGTCTCGTATTCTTCAGCCCATCCGACGCGGAGATCTTCTTGAAAAACCATTCCTTCACGGAATAAGAAGCAGCCACTAGGCAACGGGCAATTCATTTTGGATTTTAGATGTCTGATTTTCGATTGAAGGCAATCATAAGGCAGAGGAACAACAGAGAAGACGGAGGGACATGCCGGAATCACCAAAACAGGTTCGTATAGGCATCGATGGCGTCTTTTATTCGTTGACACATGTGCCTGAGCTTGTGCGGTACGGTTCCAAACCGTCGCGTGAGATTCGCGCCAATCCGCCGGTTGGCGAAGGATTGAAACGGAACCTCAGATCCTTTCCTGATGCAGTGGCTTACGCTCCGCATCAGGTCTTCATCGGCAATCGCACGCCGCAAGAATTGGCTGGTCTGCAGAGGCCATGGTACGAAAAACTCATCGAGGGAGCAGGTCCAGAAGGACACTTTGGCGACCTCTGGGATCAAGACCAATTTTATCGCTCACTCGCGAGCGCAGACCAGTTCAATCTCGTCACGCTCGAGGAGCAATGTTTTCACGAGCGGGTATCGACGCATGCCAATGGCAAACCCACGCGCCACCGGTCGGTAGCGGAAGTTACGGCGCTCTGCGATAAAGGGGCGTTGCCGCTCTATTCTGGTCAGAGACTCGTCGGCGCGTTCGAGAGCGGACATCCTGAAGATGCGAATCTTACCGGCGAGGTCTTGCTGGAAAACCTGGCGGCCAAAGTGACGGCGGCACATTCGCTCCACGAACTGCTTGATTCCCTTCGTCTGAATCCTGGAGAGGTCGACTATGTCATTAGCTGTTCAGAAGAAGCGGTCGGAGACCGGTACAATCGCGGCGGCGGAAATCTTGCCAAAGCCATTGCGGAAGAGGCCGGCTGCGACAACGCAGCGGGTTCGGACACGAAAGCGTTCTGCGCCGGTCCGCTTTACGCGATGATTCACGGCGCAAGTCTTATACAATCGGGCGTGTGTAGAAGAGTCGCAGTTGTGGCCGGCGGGTCACTGGCCAAGCTCGGGATGAAATTCGAATCTCATCTCAAGAAAGGGATGCCTATCCTAGAGGACGTGCTTGGAAGTGTTGCTGTACTTCTCGGCCCGGCGAAGGCTGGCGAGCCTTGTTTGAGGTTGGATTCCGCGGCGTTCCACCCAGTTCGCGCGGGTGCTTCGCCGCAGGCGATGGCGGAATTCCTCGCTGAGAAATCGCTGGGGAAATTGGCAATGAAACTGACCGATATAGATCGGTTTGCCGTCGAGTTGCACAACCCGGAGATCACGGTGCCCTCCGGCAGCGGCGATGTCCCCAGAACGAATTATTTCACTCTGGCCGCCCTGGCAGTCATGCGCGGCCTGATTAAAAAGGATCAGATGGAAGATTTTGTTCGCATGCGCGGC
>DASQUN010000094.1:0-3419 GCA_035641275.1 Candidatus Udaeobacter sp.
TCCATCGCCTTGCTGATCCCCACGAGCCGAGGAAGAATGAAGCTGCCACCCGAATCCGGCGCCAGACCGACGCGGACAAAAGACTGGATGAATCTTGCCTCTTCGGAGGCGACCCTGAGATCACAGGCGAGCGCCAGGTTGCATCCCGCTCCGGCGGCCACGCCGTTCACCGCCGCAATGACAATTTTTTCCATTCGCCGAATCTGGCGGATGATCGGATTGTACTTTTCGCGTAGCGAAGCTCCCAGCGAGCCCTTTTGCTCTGCCGTGCGGCCTTTAAGGTCCTGACCCGCGCAAAAAGCGCGACCGGCCCCGGTGATGATAAAACAGCGCACCGCGCCATCGCGCTCGCCCTCCTTCAATGCCTCGAGAACTTCTCTGTTCATCTGCGGGACGAAGGCGTTCAGGGCCTGCGGGCGATTCAAGGTGATCGTCGCCACCCCGTTTTTTTTCTCATAGAGGATCGCTTCGTGTGTCATGCTCTGCGTCGCTGTCTTCTTGTTTGCTATTTGCCTTTGAAGTCGGGTTTGCGCTTTTCGAGAAACGCTTTCATCCCTTCTTTGCGATCTTCGGACGCGAAGAGCATGTAGAACGATTTGCGCTCAAATTCCAATCCTTCGTCGAGAGCCGTGTTCACGGATTTGAGCACCGCTTCCTTGGCCGCCTTCACGGCGAGGATCGGCTTCGCGGCGATCTTGCTCGCGACAGCTTGGGCTTCTTCGAGCAGCAATTCAACGGGGACGACTCGGTTCACCAGACCGAGGCGTTCGGCATCGGCGGCGTTGATCGCTTCTCCGGTAAGCACCATTTCCATTGCGCGGTATTTTCCGACCGCGCGTGTCAGCCTCTGTGTGCCTCCGCTGCCGGGGATGATGCCAAGATTGACTTCCGGCTGGCCAAAGCGCGCGGTTTCCGAGGCGATGATGATGTCGCAGCTCATCGCCAGTTCGCAGCCCCCGCCCAAGGCGAACCCGCTCACGGCGGCGATGACCGGCTTTGAGATCTTATTGATGCGATCACGATAGGCGAGCCGTCCTTGAATCGTGTCATCAAAGGGGCCGAGGTCAGCCATTTCCTTGATGTCCGCGCCTGCGGCAAAGAATTTCTCGCCACCGGTGACGATCATGACTCGCACGTCATCGTCCTGGTCGAGCGCCTGCATCGCCAACGATAAATCTTTGACCAGGCCGTAGGACAGGGCGTTCAGCTGCGCCGGCCGGTTGAGTGTAATGATCGCCACGGGGGCGTCTTTTTTAACGATGATATTCTCAAAATCCATAGAGTGTGAGGTTTTACAAATACACCATGGCCCGGGGCGATTCAAGAAAGCTTCAGCCGTTCCAACCGCTGTGCTACACGTTGGCCGACGGTTTGAGAAAACGCCGAGGCTAAGCCTGTGGCTGCTGATCTGGGTGGCGTGTGTTTTGTGAAGACAATCGAGTGTCCTGTGCCGGTTGAGCGCTGAGATCGATAGGACCGACAACGAATTATTAATGAGTTCAGTAGCATGTCGGCACCTGACATCTATTCGACCCAGGCCCGAGCCCTTCCGAGCGCGGTCAATGGGTCTGTGGCTTGTCGGCCGCCGCTCCGTCCTCTCCAAGGGTGGCTTATTCCAACAGCCCCGACCTGAACGCCACCTTCACGTTCGTGTGCCCGCGCTCTCCATGACTCGGCCTCGGTCGCTTCGTGGCACCTTACTTACGAACTCCTTCGTAACCGAATCTTAACTTTCACCGATGAATTTAGGTAGACGTCTGCTATGAGACTGCGAATTTCCGCTCCGGATTTGGCAACCAATTCCTGAAAGCTCCGATCCGGTGACTTTGACGCCGCGCATTGGTTGCAAAAGATTGACGCGGCCAGTATAAGCCGGTACGGGAGGTTGCCATGCGAGCTGCCATATCGAGTCTGCTTTTTAAATCGCATTCATTGGAGCAAGTGATTGGTCTGGCGCACGCTGTGGGTGTCTCTTGGCTGGAAGTTTGGACGGAGCATTTCTGGCGGGATGACCAAGGCGACCTTATCGGAAAGCTCAAGAGGTCCGGCTTGGATCTGTCGGTGCATGGCCCTATCGGGGATCTGAACATTACGTCGAGCAATGAAGGCATACGCAAAGAATCCGTGCGCCAGGTCCTCAAGGGGATTGAGGAGGCTGCGGCGATGGGCGCCCGGGTTATCACCGTTCATCCCGGGTATCTTACCGGCCGACAGGATGAGCCGGAAGGCATTTGGGACATGCAGATCGAAGCCTTGAAGCGCTTTGCCGAGCGGGGCAGAGACCTGGGATTGCTCGTCGCGATGGAAACCATGGAGCGTCGCAGCAAAGAGGTCGTCATTCATCCGGAGATCGCGAACCGGATCACGGACGCCGTGGGCATGGACAACTTCGGCGTGACTTTCGACGTCTCTCATGGCCACACGGTGATGGACGTGGTGGAATTCATCCGGGCTCTGCACAAGATCAGCCACATTCACATCAGCGATACCAAGGTTGGCAAAGTCCACATGCTCATGGGAGAGGGAGAAATCGCCTTTGGTCCAGTGCTTCAAGCGCTCAAGCACAAATACGACGGCGCGCTGGTGATCGAGGGCTGGAATCGCAATGACGAGATGGGGATGGTACGGAAATCAACCGCATTTCTTAACGCGCAGCTGGAGAAACTTTAAATTTTCTATCAGCCGTCGTCTACGAATTCTAAATCATTTTACCAACGAGGTGTCCCATGCGTGAACTGCTGCAAAGATTGTCTTTATGCGCGGCCGTCCTGGTCGGGACCAGCGCCCTGAATCCAGGGCAAGTTTTGGCTCAGGCCAAGCCGAGCCGAGTTTTGCTCTATACTTCGGTTCCTCAGGAACTCGCCACGCAGTTCGCAGACGCGTTCATGCGCAAGCACCCGGATATCAAAGTCGAGATCTATCGCGCCGGCAGCACAGAGGTGGGAGCAAAACTCGCGGCAGAGCGCGAGGTCGGCGGCTTTCGCGCCGACCTCCTCTGGCTTGCCGATGCGCCGATTTATTATGACCTCAGAAAACGGGGTGAGCTGCTGGCCTATATTTCGCCCGAGGCGAAGGCGATTCCGGCGGATCTCAAGGATGCCAACGGATTTTTCACCGCCGGCCGGCTGATAAACATGATTGTTGCCGTCAATACGGACGTCACGCCTCTCAAGGACGCCCCCAAGTCATGGAAGGATTTCCCCGATTTCGGCAAGAAGGCGGTCATGGGAAATCCGCTGTACTCCGGGTCGAACTTCGTCACCGTAGCGGCGTTCGTGAAGAAAGACGGCAACTGGGGCTGGTTCGAGCGGGCAAGAGGCAAAGGTGTAGCGATTGTCAGAGGAAATTCCGAAGCGGCAAGCGCTCTGGCCGGCAGGGAGTTCGGCATCGCGATGACGCTCGATTACATCATCGCCGGG
>DASQUN010000095.1:0-3798 GCA_035641275.1 Candidatus Udaeobacter sp.
GGGATAAAGACGGCAGAGGAGTGGCGCAAGGCCAAAACACGGGTCAAGCTGGGGGCGATTGGCCCCGGCACCAGCGGAACCGATGATACCAAGATCCTGGCCGCCGCCACGGGTTTCCCCTTGCAGCTCATCGAGGGCTACAAGGGTACCGCCGACATCAGGGTTGCAGCGGAAACAGGGGAGGTCGACGGTACCTGCTCCTTTGGCTGGCAATCGGCGAAAGTGACTTGGGCCAACGCGCTGCGGGCACGACAGGTTCATGTTGTGCTCCAGACGATGCACGAGCCTCATCCCGAGCTGAAGGGTGTCCCTCTCGCTGTCGATTACGCAAAGACGGAGGAAGGGAAAAAACTCCTTCGGATAGCCAGCGATCTTTACGGCAAACAAAGACTCTACTCTCTTCCGCCACAAGTGCCCGAACAACGCGTGCGAACACTGCAGAAAGCCTTCATCGATACTCTGAAAGATTCTCAGCTCCTGGCTGAGGCAGAAAAGGCCAAGCTCGAGATCGATCCGGTCGATGGACCCGGCATAGAAAAGATGGTGAAGGGCTTGTATGAAATCGAGCCCGCCATCGTGAGTCGAATTAAACAGGTACTCGAGTCAAAGTAGGAGTAGACTGAAGTCGTTCAAGTTGTTCAAGTCGTTCAATGGTTTCGGCCGTTCGAGAAGCCTCACGGCAGGGCTTCCTCGACGGGCTCGGAACTGAAGGCCGTCGAGGAATCACCATGAGCGGTTCGAATTCCACCCGTCCTCAGCTTAGCCTGCTGAGCTGAGTCGAAGGGTCGAAGGATGCGCTCCGTTCAAAACGTTTTTCAGTCGGACATCCGTTCAAAGGTTCAAGCGGTTCATTCAAGACGTTAAAACCGAGAGCGGTTCAACGTTCAACCGGATTCCGCAGTTGCCGGTGATTCAGAGCGCGAGGCACAAGCATTCTGTAGCAAAGCCAATAGGTCTCTGCCTCTGAGTGGACATCAATCATCAGTGCTTGGTGATCGCTACGAAATTGACGTTCATTGGGTGCCAAAGTGGGAAACGACTTTGAAACTGAGGCGTTGGGTGTCTTCGCTACGCCATGCTTATGCCTCGCTTGCTGTAGCGCAGGTTTGAACTGCGGAATCCGGATTCAAAGTTGGTCAGAGTCAACGGATGTGCCTTCCCTATATTTTCACGCTACCTTTGATTTCTTCGCCGCAATGTACTTCCTCATCGCAAGGCGCCTCTTTTGTCTCTTGCGCCTATGCGAATTTTTTCGTGCGTCCTGCTTCATGCTTATTCTCCTTGTGCGCCGGGGTAAACCGGCGGGGTGTTTGCGGATGAGAGTTCCGCACGGCGAACGGTTAGCCACCCACGGCAGACTTAGTCTGCGTGGCTGTCCGGGCCATCACTTGGGCGCCGCTTTCTGATCTTGCGAATCTGCACCTCTAACAGAGGCCGTGTAGGGGGACAAAAAGGGAAACGCGCAACCCATCAGGTTTTGTTTGCCGCTGCAGCGGCAGCATTGTATTCGGGTGTTCCCTTGGCCGGAATCGTCCAGAAATACACA
Organism: Candidatus Udaeobacter sp.; assembly: GCA_035641275.1. Classification (GTDB taxonomy): domain Bacteria; phylum Desulfobacterota; class Binatia; order UBA9968; family UBA9968; genus DASQUN01. The sequence goes on from DASQUN010000095.1 coordinate 1,547, forward strand.
GTGCCCCCATTAGTTTTAAGCGTCTGTTGAGGTTTCCAAGTGCCCATGTCGAAGGCGTGCGAGACGATACGGGTTCCCGGCTTCAATTCGGCCAATAGTTTCGGAAGCAATTTAAGGTTCAGGCTGGGCAGCAGGTAGAGCGTCACCACGGTCGCATCGCTAATATTCGCTTCGAACAAATCTTCGTTGAGAAAACGCACGCGGTCGCCGACTCCCGCGGTCTTGAGGTTGACCTCTGCTTCCCTGATGCGTTCCGGACTGATGTCGATGCCGACGGCGCGCGCAGCATTGTACTTCTGCACCGCCATGATCGGGATGCGCCCGTCGCCCGAACCCAGGTCGTACACCACGTCATTCTTGCCGACCTTAGCGACTTTGAGCATCGCGTCGACGGCTTCATAGGGTGTCGGTACATAAACAACATCGGGCGAGCGGAGTTGCTTGCCATCGCTTGTGCTTTCGTTACTCGTCGCGTTTGCGCCTGCGGCCGGCTTACTCTGTTGCGCTGACGGTTGCTGTGCCTGACCGATCGACGGCACGGCGGCGTAATAGCCATTGAAACAGAGCGCTAATACCAGCAGATATGACAGTCTTTGGGTCTTCACTTATTTCTTCCTCCAATCAAATAGGCATAAGGTATAAAAGAACAGGCAACAGTAAGAACCGGATCGTTGCAGAGTTCAAGTCGTTCAAGCCGTTCAAACCTTCCAACGGTTCACTCAAGATAGGCTTGAGGCAGGGGTCAAAGCAATAGTAAAGAGATGCGGTTCAAGGTTCAATGTTCAAGGCTGACATAACGATGATTAGTGTGGGGTAGGAGACACTCGGGTCGGACCAGCGCAAGATGTTGATTCAGCAATTCCCTAACGGCGGTTTAAACAGATCATCCCGTTTTACGTTCACGGTCGCGCCGTTTTAGATACATACTTATTCCGAGGTCATATAGGTTTTCGGCTGTGAAGTATTCCTCATTCTGACCGTAGCTAACCATGGCCGAATGCTTAGACCACCGAATGGCAAAGTCGGCCGCGCTTTTACGATCCAAATAGTTGCCAAGCACACGCAAAACGAAGGATAGATCGCGCCGATCCGATGGGCTATCCGATGCTTTACGTCTCAATCGCCGCTGAGTATCTACTGAAACGATCTCCGTGGACGTAAAGTATAAGCGATTCGGAAGTTCTTTATCCAAATCGCCCTCTCCTAAAATCTTTTGAGTGATTCTCGAAAGAAACCCCTTGTCCAGCGAAAGTTTTCTCGTAAATTCGGTGCGCTCTGGCCAAATGATATAGTCATCACCCCATTTCGCCAACTGGAAGGAGTCGACGCCAAGCGCGTCCAGATCTTGACCGACAACCCTAAGAGACTGCGCAAATGAAAAACGCTCGGCCATGGTCACCTTCAGAAGAGATCGTTGTGCAATGGCAGGTTGTCTATACACTTCAGTTTCAGACGAGACGAGAGGTTTGTCAAGACGCCAGTCTCATCCCATGGCCCCGCTAAATCGAGAAGTGACTCCGCGGCAATTAGTGTCGACGAGATAATCGGTGCCGGGGTAATCCGCGGCGTTATCGAAGGAATCTATCGGAGTTATCGCGGAAAGTAGTTTGAGTGGAACCGCTCAAGAGATTCTGAGTTGGAGCGCGTTGCGGAGAAACGATACAATGCGGCTTACTTCGATGCTTATAACTCCTCGGTGATGCGCTTGCGAAAAGCGCTTTTCACTTTTTCGTCCGTTATCTCTTCGCTAAGGATCTTAACGAGTTCCGTAACTCGCTTCTTGGGAAATTTCTCTATTGATTCGCCGAGAGCCGTGACCTGATCACGAATAATCATGGACGCCAGGGGCCCGTTGATCTCAGCAAGTTCCTTGGTCACGCTGTCAAAAAAGCCCGGTGACACCGCCTCTCGAGCGGCATCCGCTGCGTTGGACGTAACTTCAGCGCTCTTGAATTGAGCGGTAGCTGATTTCTCTTTTTGTTTCTTCAATTCTTGAGTCAAGATCTCTGCCTCTTTGAAAAAGGAAGACATCCCCTTTATCCCATTCGTTAAAGCTGCCAACTGGGAATTGAGATCTTTTATCTGCTTGTCCTGATCTGCCAGAACCTTCTCTTTATTTTTCACCAGACTTTCCAAGGCTTGGATTTTTGCAGTAAGGCTTTGTTCCAAATCCTTGAGGGTCGACTCCTTGGCACTAATGATCGTCTCTCTATCTCTAAGCTGGGCCTCCAGGGTCGCGACCTTTGCATTGG